>JAYTMF010000263.1:0-3204 GCA_043728755.1 Flavobacteriales bacterium | reverse complement strand
TTTACCACTGTATGATTTCTCAAACATCGGCCTGTTTTATAAATCACATTGGTATTACGTGCAGACGAATCAATTGCAATTTGATGCATGGAACAGCTTGTACCTAAAGGTTGAAATATCTTATTTGATGATATAGATGCCACGTTCTACCATCATCCTTTTGTTGCTCAACATAAAGGTGTATAGGCCGGTAGCCAGTTCCGGCAACTTTAGATCATAGTTGTGCACTCCAATGGCTAAATGCAAGCTTGTTTGAAAAGCAACCTGGCCTTGAGCATTGATGAGCTTCACTTCGGCGGACTCACTTTTGATGGCATTCCAATTCAGTGTGAGTTGGTCATGTGCAGGATTCGGAAATACACTGAATGTTGAAATCGATTGCGCTTCGTCAACACCAATAATCAATTGATCGTATACAATGAAATCATCCATTGCAGCTTCTATAAGTGAACCACCGTCTAGGTTTTGACCAAGGTGCGTGCTGTCTGATGCAATGAATTGAAACTTCATCTGATTCGTAGGTGTCATAAAATCAGCTACGCGAAGTGCGTTTCGTCTCCAAGATGCATCAGTCGTTTTGTTGTTTTCTACATACGTCCAGTTGCTTCCATTATCATTGCTCATGCGTACCTGCCAATAATCCGCTCCCGGATTTGCTCCACCCGGTGGGCTATTGGTGTAATATCTCCAATATGCAACCACAGGATCTATAAGATTCGACATGTTGATCACGGGAGATTGCAACGTTGTTTTGCCACCGTCAATATCATTGGTTCCGATGGGTGAAGTCGACTGTGGCGCATTGCCGGTTATAAAACAAAATTCTCCAGAGGGAGTGTGCTGAGTATCCACTGCAACAATGGCCCCCGGTGCGGTTTCTGTGGTATAAGATCCTATTGGATAGGTTTCTTCCCACTCGCCCGTAGTCGCATTATCGTCAATAACGCCAAGCTGCCATTGACCGAAATATTGATTTTGATCGCAGTCTTGTACGCCAACAACGTCAACACCCACCAATGTGAAATAAGGAATGTTTGCTGAAGTTGGCATATGAGCGCCAATTGGAATGACAGAGGCAATGCTTCCATTGATATCGAAAGTTCCGAAGTAATACCCAATGACGGTACCTGCAGGTTGTGTAGGAATTTCACCTGAATAGTCGTCGTTCCCAACTTCATCAAGTGACAATGAAACCCATTCACCGGAATTGATCTTATAAAAACAGTTTACACTCTGAAGATATTGATAAAACGGAAATTGGAGATTGAGGGTTGTTACTACAGGAATCACTTGTGTGGAGGATGCGAATAAAGTAGGCATATGTTCGAGTGTAGCATTCGAAATGAGCGTGATGCCATGTATGTAAAATCCCTGCACGATCTCATTGCCATGCGGTGTTCCGTTGGTGATATCTCCGTCATCATCATCCGCCTGAAGCAAATCAATCAACACATCGGTATAGGCTACTCCTTCATTGCCATTCGCTGCTGCAGCCTGGGCGCCGGCGTATGTCTCTACAAAAAGAGGCATGGTCATATTCATGTCAGCACCTAACAACATATGTGTATCCCACCATGCACCCACTATGATCTGACCATCATTGTGAATCTCTCCCGATATGTTTGTGGGATACACTCGGGGATCTTGATCATAGCGCCGCAGAGGGTTTTCATTTTCCGTATAAAATCCTACACCCAGAAGCGGAGAATTGTTACAAGCCATAGCCCAGAAATCCGCATATCCTTCACCCATAGCTCCATTGTTGAAAGAACTTCCAATGGATTGATAGTATTTGTCATTGATGCCATGGCCATATTCGTGATAACACACATCTGCAACAACGGCAGTTGCATTGCAACCGCCGCCGATATCATAAAAATTAATGGATGTGCCGTTGTACATGGCGTTGCAGGTGCCGGCAACATCGATGTTAGTGGGTAATTGAAAATCCATACCAACAAATTCTGACGGCATCCAGGTCTTCATGAAGTCATGAATCCGTTGTACACTCCGAAAAGCACTCCGTTCTTTGATATTTGAGAAATCGTCAAGATTGATGGCGTTCTCACCATCGGCAAGGGTAATATTCATTGTGGGAGTCGCATTTGCGGTATAAACTCTGCTCCAGGGTCCCATCAGTCGTACGCTGGCTGTTGATCCAGGAGCGGCACTTATTGTCGCTGAACCGCTTTCATCCGTTGCGTAATCCACACCAGCGACAGTGACATAAACGTTTGGAATGCCTTGTGTGACCGCGCCCTGATATGGGTTGAGTTCATAGATCTGGCCAGAAATACTTGCAGTTACCTGCAGCATCTGATCACCACCGCATCCCCGCTTGCATTCGTGTTTACCGTGCCCGGGAACATGAAAATGAGATATCGTATTTCTACGTGACAACACTACTCCCGTATTGGCATCCACATGTGTTTCGTAGTTGGCCGGTATGCCTTCATTGCTAATGGTATTTACCATGACCACATACACCAAGTGATACCGATATTGATCAACTCCGGGAATAGGCAGCACTGAAAGACTTCCGATGCAATTGGTGCTCAATACAGAATTGCTAATGCCGTTCAACGAGAATATCTGTGCTTGTTCTGAGTTCAATGTTGGAAGGGTACCCAATTCAATGGCATGAAAAACATCGCATCCAAAAGCCACTATTTGATCCTCGTAGAATTTCACCATGTATCGCGATCCTAACACAGGAAGTCCTAAATGGTATTGCTGAAAGTTGACATAAGAATACTTGCCTTTATAGTCGCCGGGTAATAATTGCATATCGGCAGACGGAATTTGAAAAGCTGCCAGTGATTGTTGAGCGAAGTTGATCGACTTTTCTTCTAACGTTGATCCGGCTATGGCGATTGGTTTGCCATATGCTCGATGTGGCATGCCGTTTTGCTCGTCAAAGTGCACATACCATGTCGAATGCTGATGAAAAAATCCCTGCCATGCAGTGGAAGCCCTCATTTTCTGTTGAATAAAGAGGTCGTAAGGTTTACCATTTATATATCGAACCTCTTGAGGATCGACATTACCTTCTACACTGTTTTGTGAAAAGGAATGAACAACGGTCAACAATGCCGTAATCAGTAGTAGTGCGTTTCTCATGCAATGATTTGGTTTGTGGTGAATTTGCACACAAAATCACTTCCATGATAACAATGTTCAGTCAGTCGTGGAAACGCAACGGCT
>JAYTMF010000262.1:0-1392 GCA_043728755.1 Flavobacteriales bacterium | reverse complement strand
CAGCACGTCACTGTTTCCGCTCTGCACCGGTAAGTGAACGTAATCGCATATGTTTTCATATTTCGCCATCACGTGCAACACTTCATCTGTCATGTCTTTCGGATGTGATGTGGAATAGCGAACGCGTAAATCAGGATTTACCAAAGCGACCATTTCCAATAGCTGCGCGAAATTCACTGTTGGTTTTGTCGCAATGGTGATTTCTCCTTTGCTGTTGAAATTCCATTTGTATGAATCCACATTTTGTCCGAGCAAGGTCACTTCACGATATCCTTGATCGAACAATTCGTTTGCTTCCCTGACGATGGTCTCCGGATTGCGACTTCTTTCTCTGCCACGAGTGAATGGCACCACACAAAACGAGCACATATTATCGCATCCACGCATGATGGAAATGAAGGAGGTGATGCCGTTGCTGTTCAACCTCACGGGTGTGATTTCAGCATAGGTTTCTTCTCGGCTCAAAAGGACATTGACTCCTTTTTGTCCGTCTTCAAGTTTGTTTATGAGGTTGGGCAAGTCGCGATATGCATCGGGTCCAACAACCAGGTCGACGAGTTTTTCTTCTTCGAGTAATTTCTCTCGCAGTCGTTCGGCCATGCAGCCCAAAACGCCGATCGTCATCCCGGGTTTGCGCTTTTTGATGGAGCGCAAAAAGTTGAGTCTGCCACGGATGCGTACTTCTGCATTGTCGCGGATGGCGCAGGTATTGAGCAATACCAGATCTGCTTCTTCGGCGTCGCGCGTTGTGACAAATCCTTCCTTCGCAAGTATGCTCGCAACGATTTCGCTATCAGAAAAATTCATCTGACAGCCGTAGCTTTCTAATAAAAGTTTGCGTGGTTTTTTTTCTGAAATGACCTCAGCTTCTAGCAAGAGGTATTCGCCCTGTCGGGTCTCGTCGATGATTTTTTCTTCCACAGTGAATGGCTGTTTTGAAAATGAATGTTTTGAAAGCCGCGAAGATAGGGACTTATGCCCCCTTTTTGGATTCAAACTTTTTTCTCCCCATACATTTGCCCCTTTTTATGCAAATTGTCGAAGTAGCGAAATCGTCACCGACTATTGCAAGAAATGATATCGATTGTTTGAGGGCAAATCACCCATGCACAAATCATTCAATCACCAATTGAAATAAGCACATGAGTAAAAATTTAGTGATCGTCGAGTCTCCTGCAAAGGCAAAAACCATCGAGGGTTATCTCGGCAAAGACTTTATAGTGAAAAGTAGCTACGGCCACGTGAGGGATCTTCCCAAAAGTGATGTTGCCATCAATATTGAAAATGGTTTTGAACCGGTTTATGAAGTTTCTGCAGACAAGCAGGATGTCATTTCAGAATTGAAAAAATTGGCAGCGAAAGCCGAGCACGTATGGCTGGCAACGGATGAGG
>JAYTMF010000261.1:0-2574 GCA_043728755.1 Flavobacteriales bacterium | reverse complement strand
ACACTTTCCACGCGAATACTGCCCTTCATCAACTCCAGATACTTGCTGACAATATTCAGTCCTAATCCTGTACCTTGAATGGATGATACATTCGCCCCTCTGAAAAATCGTTCAAAAAGATAATCAATATCATCTTTTGAAATACCTATTCCATTATCCTTAACAGCAATTTCGACGGCACTATCCGACACCGTTAAGATTACATGAATTCCGGAATTTTCAGGCGAAAATTTAATGGCATTGGAAAGCAAATTAAACATGACGTTTCTAAGCATTTGCTTGTCCACTTTCATTATCACTGACTCGGCAATGCTGAAAGTGATTTCTTGTCCTGATTTGCAAATTGGAGTGATCTCTTTGATCACTTCATCGATCAATTCACTTGCGTCGTGCTCCGACATTTTGGCAACCACCTTTCCTTCTTCCAATTGCCCAATGGACAGAAAATCATTCAAAATTTCCGTGAGGCCTGTGACTGCATTTTTTACGCGTGCAATGTGCTTTTCGCGCTTATCCTGTTCGTCTGTCTCCGTATATTTTCCAATGAGAGAAACCGAAGACAAAATCGCGCTGAGCGGAGTTCTGAATTCATGTGATGCCATAGAAATAAACCGCGACTTCAATTCGTGCACTTCCTTCTCTTTTTCCAACGCAATGCGCAGGTCGTCTCGGGAGATCTCAAGCTCATGCAATGCCTCTCGAATCACCAAGGTTCGTTCACCCACCTTTCGTTCCAGCGTTTCGTTCAATGCTTTTAACTCCGCATTTATTTTTTTTATCTTCTCTTGCTGTTCATATCTCTCATGAATATCTATAATAAACGCGATGACATAAAGATCCTCATCTGTTTCATAATAACTCAAACTTATTTCAACAGGAAATTCATGCCCATCTTTACTTCTGCCATGCAAGGTCATATTCTTTCCCATCGGTCGCCTCACAGGGTGATTCATATACGACTGGCGATAGTCAACGTGCCTGCTTGCATGTTCAGACGGAACCAGCACTTCCACAGGTTTTCCGACGAGCTCATCCTCCCCATAACCAAAAAGCTGATGAACTTTCGGATTGGACAATATTATTTTTCCATCGGAACCTGCAATGAGAATACCTTCATTGACGTGATTAAAAATGGTTTCAAACCTGCTTTCTATTTTGGCTTTTTCAGACATGGGTAATAGTGATGTCGATCAATCATTAAAAAAATCCTCGGCAAGCGAAACTACGCCTACTATCAGAATACAAACCAATACTATGGTTCTGAAATGAAACTGAGGAATCTTTTCAAGCAATTTCTTTCCGATCCAGGTTCCTGCGATAGCTGCAAAAAAGAGAAATGGAATCAGGTATAAATCATGACCATGAATAAATCCGTTGAATGCATACACAACGGCCCTGCTGGAATCTACAAACAGATCGATCATGGCTGAAGTTGCAATGAACACGTGCTTCTCTAAGTTAAAAGCAGCCAAGGTCATTCCACGGATAGCACCACCTGTTCCGACCAGTCCTGCAACAAAACCGGAGGAGGCACCACCAGTAATTGCGTTGAACGCATTTGGTTTCACCACAAAATTTTTCCTGATGAGAAAGAACAAACTCAATGCGATCAGAAAACAAGCCAATAAGAATTTCAATACTGTTGTGTCCAGCAGGTTGGTAAGAAAAGCACCGAGTATCACCATTATCACCGAAGGAATACCAATCAATAGAAGAATTCGCTTATCCATGGCATTCCTGAAAAAGTATATTTTAGATAGGTTGCTTAGAATATGAAATACGACAGTAATTCCCAACACTGAATAAAAATCAAAAAAATAGCTTGCAATAGGAACAAAAAATACAGAAGACCCAAAGCCACCGATCGTGCCGAGTATTTCAGCGATAAGTGTCAACACGATAAATAAAATGAGTATCTGATAATCCATTATTGCCCTTTAAAAAAATGAAAAAGCCGTCCAAAAGTAACCGTTCGGTGAAATACATCCCAAGACCGGTGCAAGGCGCATGCACTGATGTTTTAAGCTCAAATTCGTTTGAAAGTATTGATAATGCTGGTTTTTATAGCTGATGTACTTCTGCAATACCGATTAGACAAGTATAATAGTTCAATCTTTGCCTCGCCAGATTGAACTAAACACTTGTATCCATCGGCATTTACCGCTGTATGATTTCTCAATCATTGGCCTGTTTTAGAAATTACATTGGTATAATATCACCGAATGATAAAACAGAATAATTTAAAGGGTACTTCTAAAAACCTCTTTCACGAATCGACCAAATATGATTTTTACAATTTTTTTGAAAAGTTGTTCGATGCTCATTTAGCACAATACTTCGTCAAATCTCCGATCCATAGCGTAGGCTATGCAACTGAGATTTCCCTTGTCTTCAACAAAAAGAACTATCGCGATTCATAAAACAGGTTATAGGAAGTGCCCATAAATGAATGCATGTGAACATTGCCGAAAAGATTCGAATTTGAACCCTGAACAATTAGAACTGTACAAAAGGCATGGTCATAGACAAAAAACCGGAAGTACTTTTATACCCTAATAATTGAAACCCCATGAA
>JAYTMF010000260.1:0-7294 GCA_043728755.1 Flavobacteriales bacterium | reverse complement strand
TATTGATAGGATCCCGTGGTTTTATCATACGTGCAGATCATGGGCTCGATGTTGAAGTCCGTGAATCTTCCTTCAATGATCACATCACTTTCTGAAATTTCCGGCATGGTCAATTTGAAATGTGCCATCACATAGTCTGCTTCCAAATTGGAATCTGAAGCTCCGTCTGATTTGATAAAGAAGTTACCATTCAAATCCTGCCACGTGACATAAGCTTTTCTTCCTTCAGGCAAGTCAGGTCTTAAATAAATGTTGAAACCGTCGGGCTCGTTCATAATGTATTCAACTTCATTACTGACATATCTGGCGTTTTTCACCTCGAAATTCCTGTATTCACTACCTGCTTCGAATGTGTTTTCACCCATGGAATAATCGAAGGTGAGGACATCTTGTTTGATAAAAATGGGTTTCAGATTATTCACAGAAGTGTTCCAATCCATGTTTTGAATGAGGGTCACATTGATATCACGCATTGGATCAATTATTTGAAAATCTTTGTGATCGATTTCAAAATCAATTTCTTGCATTTTGTAGCGTTCGGCAACAATCGAACTCGGTGTAACCCTGGAATTGATAGTTACTGCTGTTTCATAAATCACGAACCGATATGAGAACAACCATTTACTCTTGTCGTTGATATCCTGACCTTTGAAGACTACCATGAGGTAATTACCGGAATATCGGGGCTTACTCATATCGGATGGATATGAGAATTTATAATGTACGTAATCATACATGGTGCTGAAGGCAGCTTCAAATTCGGAAATGTTTTGGGTTTGAAATCCTTGTATGTATTCGTTAGGTTCAATTTCACTTTGTTTCCAGCCATGCGAACAATGAATCACACCGAAATTGTAATAGTTGAAGTCATTGCTCATTTCATCGAAATGAAATTCCAGAATTTCACCCGAGTGAAGTCCGATCAGAGCATTGCCCAATGGATTACCGGCGGGATAGGCCTGAATGGTATGAATGCCCGGCGCATAGCATGCATTGGTGAGTGCATTCTGGCCCTTCATATTGGGGATTAGAAGAACGATAGCTAAGAATTGAAAAAGATATTTCACGCCGTAAAATTCGTTTTTATATGATGAGATTCAATCACAGGATTCATTTTCTTTCCTGATCTGAGGAATAGAGCTTCGGGAATATTGAAACCGGGGAGTCAGTATTGCGACGGAGGAGCTATAAAAATCAGGCCATGGGACGGTAGAGTAGTGAAGACAAGGGCAATTATGATTAAGTTCGCGGCCATGAAAAGTGGGTATCTATTCCTTTTTTGTTTTACGTTGTTTCTGTTGGCCATGCCTTCGTGTAAGCCAAAGCAGAAGCCGCTTGAGGGAAGGTATTACACCGGTGTTTTATTTGGGAAGCCTTATTTCATAGATGCTGTTGGAGACTCGACGGACTACACGCCACAAATTGACTCAATCATTGCTGCATTCGAGCAAAATTTTGATGGAAATAATCCGAGAAGTGTAATTTCAAGATACAACGCTTATACACGCAGAGATTCAGTGTTTGTATTCAATGATAGTACGCGCGCATTTGGAATGGTATACGATCTGACTAAAGATTTAAATTATGCGACGATGCAATATTTCGATCCAACGATCAACCCGTTAAAGCGTGCATGGATGATAACAAGAGCTTCAGGTGAGCCTGAACCAAATCTGGATTCAATTTATGATTTTGTTGGCTTCGATGGTGCAAAGATGGATCTCAATGAAATTACTGATGATTCATACAATTACGTAGAAAGTCAGTTGAGAAAGACGGATCCAAGAATTGAGGCTGACTTCACCAATCTAGCTTCTGCCTTGGCGTTGGACCATATCGGTGACCTCTTGGAGACTCGGGGTATTCTTCAATATAGAATAAAATATGGTAATGATGTATTGACCTACGGCGCAGCAATTGATTCTTTGAATATTGTTCCGATAGGTATTTCAGATGACTCCGCCGATCAATACATTCGATTGGTGAACATGGCTTTTTCAGCAAAACGGGCGCAAGACAAGACGCTAATGATCGATCCTACGTATGGTTATCCGGTGGAAAATGAAATGGCCTTTGTTGCAGTGGCAGCTCCAACAATGGCGGAAGCCTATGTATTTTCAGAAGCATTTATGTCCATGGGACTTGAAAAGGCAAGCGAGTACTACAGCAGAAATGTAGAGAGCAAAATTCAGTCTTTCATGTTTTACGCCGACGAAAAAATAAACAACACAAATCCCGAAGAAAAGAGCTTACATAGTGCATCCACGGAGGGTTTCGACAGATTGATGGTTCATTCGGATTCACCGGCTGTCAGCGAATAAATTTTCGGCATCGATCATTCTTGGAGATGAAAACGCGACCTTACATATTGGCTATCGAATCGAGTTGCGACGAAACCTCAGCGGCGGTACTTCAAGGCAATCGGGTTTGTTCAAACATTATCGCGACACAGAAAGTGCATGAGAAATATGGTGGCGTGGTACCTGAATTGGCGAGTCGCGCGCATCAATCGAATATTGTTCCAGTTGTTACACAGGCAGTGAATGAGGCGGGTATTGAAATGAGTCAATTGGATGCTATAGCATTCACGCAAGGCCCGGGTCTGATGGGATCGTTGCTTGTGGGTGCATCGTTTGCCAAGAGTTTAAGTTTCGCGTTGAACGTTCCGCTCATTGCCGTGCATCACATGCGGGCACATATTCTTTCGCATTTTATCGTCGAAAAACAAGAGGATATAAAACCGTCTTTTCCATTTTTATCTTTAACTGTTAGCGGAGGTCACACACAAATTGTGCTTGTAGCGTCAGCTTCTGATATGAAGGTAATAGGCGAAACCATCGATGACGCTGCAGGTGAAGCGTTCGACAAAGCAGCAAAAGTTCTGGGATTGAATTATCCCGGCGGACCGCTCATTGATAGTCATGCGGCAGGCGGAGATGCTGACCGGTATAGCTTTACAACACCGAGGTTGAGTGATCTTCGATACAGTTTCAGCGGATTGAAAACCAGTCTGCTTTATTTTCTTCGCGATGAGATGGCAAAGGACGCATCATTTATCGAGAGAGAATTGAAACATATCTGTGCTTCGTATCAAAAAACATTGGTGGATTATCTTTTGTTGAATTTTAGCAAGGCTGCAGATCAATATGGTATTCAGGATTTATGTTTGGCCGGAGGTGTGTCTGCCAATAGTGAACTTCGAAGGAAGTTTTATTTGATGTGTGAGAAGCAAGGAAGAAATGCTTTCATCCCTCCTTTTGAATACTGCACAGACAACGCAGCCATGATAGGAATTGCCGCGTATTATCAATATATGAGCGGAGATTTTGCAGACTTATCCGCAGCACCCAAACCGTCTTGGAAAGTGGGCTAATCGAAATTGGCCCGAGTTATTAAAATGAATTCGATGAATGCTAATTCGCGGTTATTAATGTAAACATCACAGAAGCTTACTCGATCACAATCATTTTGGTAATGGAATCTATTGCATTCATTATTCTGAGAGCGTAAACTCCCGGTGTGAGATGATTTGTGTTCAAGCGATGAATGCTTCCATAACTTTCACTAAAGCTCCCTCGGTAGACAATTTTACCACTTACATCAATCAACGAAACATTCGAATTTGGTGTGATACCCGTTATGGTAATCTGGTCATGTGCCGGATTAGGAAAAATGGAGATGAGTTTATCAAGATTCGAATGGACCGATGACACGGAAGTCACCTCAATCTGGGACGGACCGATATCGCCTTCCCATCCGTCCAATTGGATGTGATATTCAGCACCGGGTGTAAGATTCGCGTAAATCAAATTGGATGCATACGTATCACCGCCAGAACAGCCTCCGGCCATATCATCATTTGAAGCCAGATAAGTAACGGTAGAAAAATCGCTGCAGTTGCCAACAGAGCAAATGGTGATTTGCGTATCGAATGTGGTGTCGAAGCATGTCGTCACCATCACTGCGTTAGTTGGTGGTGCAATGAATTTAAACCAAAGGGTGTTGTCAAGCGTACCGTCACACCATTCTGTCAAACAATCTACTTCAGGATCATTATTAGGTAAATTGTATGGGCTGGATTCATTCAGCTGAACCGTTGCAAAACTGTTGTCAAACGATGATGGCGGTGCATCAACGATAAGCATTTGCGCCTGGCAAATGTCATCATTGTCGGGGAATTCGCATACTCCGGCATCAAGTTCAACGAATGAACCATCGAAATGATTCACAGCAAATAGTCCGACACTTGCGCCATTTGAATTGTTAACAGGGTTGATAAAACCAGAGAGGACTAATGTAAACGCAGCTCCGGTTTGATTGGCAAAAGAAAAAGGCAGACAATAATTCCATGTTGCATCGGGATCGAATTCATTGAAAATATGAACGGAGAAATTCTCTGCATTGAGGAAAATATAGCCTTCATTACTGTAATCGCCGTATGCAAGATCGTCATTTAGTAAAACAAGGGTTTCTGCATTTTGTATGTCGAGAGGATTCGTTTCTGTTACCCCATTGAAAAAAAGCAACGGTAATATTCCGGGTGTAGGTGAATAGATAAGCGCGTTCTCAAAAACACTCAATCCCAATGGAGGAGCGGGTGTGTATCCGGATTCAGAATATATTCCTGTCAAAGTAGCTATTTGAATCTGTTGGCTGCTAAAACTAGATATGTAATCAAGAAGTGGCTCGCTGTCGTCGATGCTGTTTGAGTCGTTGATCGTGAGATTGACTTCAACATCGGCAGGTATTTCAATGAATGTTGAGTTAGTTCTAAACATTAAATTATCAACGATAAGTTCACCGCCCAATCTAATGTCAACCGCATTGATCGATAAGTCAACACTGTTGTGAACAAAATTTATCTGAGTCATAGGAACAGCAGATACGACTTCGATTTCAACCAGGCCTTCTGCGCCATCGTAGGAGTCAACTTGAATATAATAGACGGCATCTGCCGTCAAGCCATAGACGAACATGCTCGCAGAATATAGATTGCCAAGGTTGCAATCGTTCGGCATATCATCATTTGCTTTGATGAATAAATAGGTGTTGAATTCGGCGCAATCTGAAGCACTCCAAAGCGCTATTTGCGTATCAAGTGCAGTAGAGGGTAAGCAAGTATTGATATTGATAGCACCATTGGAAGGTGCAGTAAATTGAAACCACACTGAAGCCTGAACATTTTGATCACCATCGCACCATGCAGTAAAGCAAGGTTCTGGGGGTGTGCCTTGGGGCGGAGTCACTTCTGATGTCTGAGTTGTTGCTCCAGTGTTGTCGGTTACGATGGAAGATCCGTCCACAAGAATAACTTCGGCATCACATACATTGTCATTTGCAGGCTGCGCAAAAGCATTGAGACAAAACGTTGATAGCATCAAGAATATTCCTATATGATTAAATGACTATCCGCAATCATGCCCACTTTTTATTAATACCAGCAATGACAACCATTTCGAAGATTGATTTAAAATTTCTTCTGTTGAATTTGTATGCGAATTCATCCATGTAGAATTGCAGATTTTCTTGATTGATATGGTGATGTATACCGTCAATTACTCTTTTCAAATTCCCAATTGTGCAATGCACCCAGGGCAAATGAATATGTGCTTCCGAAGGTTATATGACTTTGCTTTTGTGACTGCGGACAAACTTTTTTAGTTTTCCAAAGCTTGCATATCCGTTCGATTGCAGTTTAGCTGAATCGGTCTTTACGGCAGCAAATACTGCTTCCGAAACGGCTTCTGTCTTGAGGTCGTCCATTGCGTATAGTTTCAAATATCCAGGGATTGTCTTTGGTCTGTTCTTCTTTTTTTTCTCGGATTTATTGAAGGAAACCATTACCAGTATTGGATGTTTTCTTTTACTCCCTCGACCTCGCTTTGATTCCAAATTTTCTTCTTTAGGCTTAATCACCGTTACGAAACCATCATCGAGTTCAACATTTCCATCTAGCTCATATTTGCTATCTCGATCGCCCATTGCCACTCGAATTTTACCCATCATGTACAATGCCGGCTCATAGCGCTTAAGTCCGAGTTGCCGCTGTAGTTCAAGTGCTGAGATACTCTTTTTCGTAATCGTCATCAAGTTCATAGCCTTCATCCAAATTCTAAATGGTAAATTGGAATCCTGCATAACTGTTCCGGATCTGAGACGAAATGACTTTCTACATCCCTTGCAAATCCAGCGATACTGGCCTGTATGCCATCGAAAAGAATTACCGCTACATCCAAGGCAGACTAGTCCTTCTTTTTCTCTCATTTGCTTCCAGTACATTTTGCAATCTTGTTCATCTGCGAAAAGATTTGCGAATTCTTCGTGTGTCATATCTTCGATTTTGAACCAAAGAACCGCTGTGGCATTGTAACCTATTTACATTGGTCATGATTGCGGACAGTCATTAAAATTATTTTGCGAAATATTGATGGAGTCAAGGCACTTAATTGTCAGAGTTTTGGCAATAGAAGTTTTTTGAGAGCAAGATATTATACCTTTTATGCTCATAATTAATCGCTAAAATTCAATAGCAAGTTTTTCTACTTACACACCTTAGAGGGATAGTGTCATTCAGACCAAGCATTTTGAGTGCTTTTTTTTCAAGGAATCCAAAGATGAACCAGATGCTAAAAAAACCTAGTTACTTAATCAGCTGTGAATTGATGCATTTAATTGCGAAGCTTTAGACGGATGTGTTTTTATCGCAAATTGTTTATATTTGGCTCTCAGTTTAATCCACCTCACTAAAATTTATTTCCAATGAAAGCGATTGCAAAAATTTCTACTTTATTATGTGCCGTATAATTCTTCTCATGCACTAAACCAGTGTTGTCCGAGATAGAGCGGGATTCGCAAACAGCAACTGATGCTAGTAGATTATTTGAGATGACCGAAAATGAAAGTGCTTTTTTGGCTAACGCGAAAAGATTAACCTTGGAGTGTCGTGATCGCGATGTTGATCCAACAAATCCTGAAAATTTATATGATACATATGGTCAATACTTCGCGGCATTATTTGAGTTTCTGACAACTAATTACAGTATTTCTGAGTTATCGCTTGTTGAATGGAACCAGATCATCTCAGATTATCTCGCTTCTCACCCGCTTCCTGGTTATAACTAACGGAAGTATGCTGCATCAAATTGATTATGATCTTGTTCTGCTCTCTAAGTTGGTTACAAGTAATCCGGATATCGAAATTGAAATAAGAATAGGTCAGTTGAAGTCGTTGGAGAATCTCATAGGCTAATCGAATGATCTTTCGGAGAGTACCAAGAAGTTGGTTCTTTCTAGT
>JAYTMF010000259.1:0-1304 GCA_043728755.1 Flavobacteriales bacterium | reverse complement strand
TTATAGCACGCTCCCCGCTGAAACTTTGCAGAGGGATCGATGTTTTCGTCAAGTAAAATTTGTGTAAGTGCTTGAGGCATTGAAACCCCGGAAACGGATTCTACTATCGCTCCGAAAATATGTCCGCCGCCAGGTCTGCCGGCCATTTCGATCATCTTCACACCTTCAGGAGTGACCATGCATTCGGCATGAAGTGCGCCTGCAACAAAACCCAAAGCTCTGCCGGCTTTGGATACCAGTTCATCAATCTCCTGCAAATTTTCATCACTCAGTGCAGCTTCATAATTGATTTGAATGGTCACTCTGTAATTGTCGTGTTGCTGCAATTCTTTATCCGCTTTAGCCAGAATAAATGCCTTACTGTCTTTGAAAAGTCCTTCCACACTGACCTCTGTACCGCTCATGCATTCTTCAACAATGAATCGATTGCCCCGCGAATTTTCCATTGCGAATTTCGTTGCGAAAGCGATGTCATTTTCATCATTCACTTTGCTGACACCTCTGCTTCCCCACATCATGCACGGTTTCACAATACATGGATAACCAATCTTTTTTATCGCAGCAGCAATTTCTTCGGAGGTCGTACAAACAAAAAAATCAGGCTGAGCCACACCATGCTCTTTCCATCTTTCGCGCATGTATCCTTTATCCGTAAAATATTTTACCTGTTCAGGATCATAGCTCTTCAATCCTCTTTTTTGATTGGCAAACGCAGCAGGTAGAACACCGGCATCATTCAATGCCAGCACTACATCAGCCTTTATTTCATCGGCATATCTGCCAACACTCACCACGTCAGAAATATTGATGGCGGAAAATCCATCAGCAATAGAAAAAGCCGGTGCTGAAGGATTCACATCAACGCAAAACACTTCGTATCCCAATTGTTGAATTGCGCGAATGGATCGCATCATCCACAACCCGCCACCTAACTGAAGCACTCTTTTACCCATAAAAGAATTTCGTAACCTATAATTTAATATGCGTTGATGGCCTGAATTACCTGAAGCACTTGATCGTCGGTAAGCTCTGCGAACATCGGCAAAGACAGACAATGTGCTGCGAGATATTCTGCATTTGGACAATCACCTACTTTATAGTTGAGGTGGCTGTACGCTTTCTGTAAATGACATGAAACCGGATAATGCAACGCCGGAAAAATGTTCTTGTCATTGAGGTATTTCGTGAGCTGGTCGCGATCATCTGTGGTGATCACAAACAAGTGATAAATGCTGTCGGCCCATTCCGGCTGATGTTGCAATTTGATCTTTGGATTGTTTATCTGTGTCTGATATTTTTTTGCG
>JAYTMF010000258.1:0-4043 GCA_043728755.1 Flavobacteriales bacterium | reverse complement strand
CTTGATTTTTTCCACCCGATGAACGCATTTCAATGAGCATATCGGACAACGATCAACAATCCAATAAGTAGCGAGGCCACAGATGATGTATTTGGATTGATTCAGGCCAAGTTTTACTTGGATCTTGACCCCTGTATCTATATGGTGATGTTATCCACGCGTGAAGCAAGAAACTAGTCCAAAGAATTTTTGCGACCGGATGCATTGACTTCCATTTTCAGTTATACCAATTGGACAAGTGTAATAGTCCAATCTTTGCTTCGCCAGATTGAACTAAATATTTGTATCCATCTGCATTTACCACTGTATGATTTCTCAAACGTTGGCCTGTTTTATAAATCACATTGGTATAACACCATTGGCCAAATCGCAAAGGACCTGATGTATACCCAACAAAAACTTCCTGCAATAGCACCAGAAGAGTGCGTTACTTCTCGGGTTACTTTACACAACTATTGGATCTACAATTGCAATGCAGATTTCACACTACAAGTTAATTTTGATGACAACATCCATGATTCTGACGAAAAAAACTATCGCAGAGACTTCCACCAACAAGATTAACTAAGAACACTGCTCATCTCAATTGGGAAAGACATCTGCAAAGGGTGTCTTGGACTCGTGCAGGATCTCGAGCACTGTTCTGAACGCAACCACACGCTCGCCGTAAAGAAGTGCGTGTGATTTCTGAAGTTCCGGCGCGTAATCGCGCTGATAGCGGTCAAGATCTGCTTTGCTCTTGCAGATATATTGAATGGCGTAAGTGATGCCATTTTCTTCAAATTCGTGAATTCTGCAAATGCGATTCTCAAGAAACAAGCCTGTTCGCATTACATCGGGCATATGCGTAAACATCATCCAATCGAGCCATTCCTCATGGATATCTGCGTCTACGCTGCACGTGATATTGTATAGTATTCTGTTCATCCAACACAAAAGTCGTAAGAGTTGGCCTGTGAAAAAAACGAAAGCCGATACTTCTCTTATACAATAGCGCAAGACTTGTGCAATTATCGCATGATTCTCATCGAACTTTAATTGCAACCTATGGCCATTTTTTTTTTAGATTTGGCAAAACCAAAAAACTATATGCACACAGGCCTTCTCCATCTCCATTCCGCTCTTCGCTGGTTGGTTTTTGTATTCATGATGGCTACCATCATCGACAGTTTATATAGAATGTACAGACCTTTCAAGGAAAATGAAAGGAAACTCGCCTTGCTCTCATTGATTACCCTTCATACCCAGCTCCTCATCGGCCTATTTCTGTATTTCACAAGTCCAATGATCGCACAATTCATCGAACAAGGGACCATTATGAAAAAACCGATGGCTCGTTTTTATGTGGTCGAGCATCTTTTCGGGATGGCCATTGCCACGATTCTTGTAACAGTTGGCTACGTCAGGGCGAAACGCCAGAGTGCACACTGGAGCAAACACAGAATGTTATTCTTCTACTATCTTACTGCACTCATACTCATTTTACTCAGTATTCCATGGCCTTTCAGAGAAGTTGGAGCAGGAAGAGGATGGTTCTGATCGCGGTTTTTGCGATGGTCAGTATTTCTTTTAACGCTTGTCAAAACCGGCAAAGTAACACGCCTGTTTCCCATGAAGTGGGAAGTAAACCTGATGCGGCTTTGGTGAAAAAACTCTACGAAACACGTTGCGCCATTTGTCACGGTTTTGATGGCAAGCAGCGATACGCCGGAGCAAAGGATATCAGCGTCACCACGATGAACAAAGTGGAAATCATAGAAAGAATATCAGAAGGAAAAGGTTCCATGCCACCGCAGAAAGAGGTACTCACACATGAACAAATTGATGCGCTGGCTGATTTTGTAGTGCTTCTTCAGGCACAATAGTGCGAAATTTGCAAAGGATAAATTCAAATTATATTGATCGAGAAAAAAACGAAATCTGTTTCTACGAGTACAGAACAGGAAACCTGCATTCTGGTAGGAATCATTACACAAAAGCAAACACGCGAACAACTTGACGAATACCTCGACGAACTTGAGTTTCTCGCCGAAACAGCCAATGCGCGTTGCCTGAACAGATTCATACAAAATCTTGAAAAACCGGATTCACGCACTTTTGTGGGCTCCGGAAAATTGCAGGAGATCAAAAGCTACGTTCTTGAACACAAACCTGCGCTCATCATTTTTGATGATGAACTGGCGCCTTCACAATTGAGAAATATTGAAAGCGAATTCCAGGAAACGGGCGTAAAAATCATTGACAGAAACAATCTCATCCTCGACATTTTTGCACATCGCGCAAGAACGGCTCACGCCAAGAAACAAGTTGAACTTGCACAGTATGAATACCTGCTGCCACGCCTCAAAAGAATGTGGAGTCACCTCGAAAAACAACGCGGCGGAATTGGTATGCGTGGTCCGGGTGAACAAGAAATCGAAACAGATAGAAGGATTGTTCGCGATAGAATATCATTGCTGAAAGATCAACTCAAAGACATCGACAGGCAGATGGCGACACAACGCGGCAACCGCGGAGCGCTCATTCGTGTGGCCCTGGTAGGTTATACGAACGTTGGCAAAAGCACATTGATGAATCTGTTGTCGAAAAGTGATGTCTTTGCCGAAAACAAACTTTTCGCGACTTTGGACACTACTGTTCGAAAAATGGTGATACAGAATCTTCCTTTTCTGCTCACAGATACGGTTGGCTTTATACGAAAACTTCCCCACCAGCTTATTGAATCCTTCAAGAGCACTTTGGATGAAACCCGTGAAGCTGATTTGTTGTTGCACGTCGTCGATATTTCACATCCTCAATTCGAAGAACAATACAAAGTGGTCAATGATACACTGCAAGAAATTGGCGCCGGCGACAAACCAATGATGATCATTTTCAATAAAATTGATGCCTACAAACACACGCCAAAAGACGAAGACGATCTCACTCCTGCAGTGAAAGAAAATATCACGCTGGAAGAATTACAGCACTCCTGGATGTCGAAATTGAACGACAAAGACGTCGTCTTCATTTCTGCACAAGAAAAAACCAATATAGAAGAGCTAAAGGAAATTTTGTACGAACGAGCCCGTCAAATCCACATCACCAGATACCCGAACAATAGTTTTTTATTTGATAAATTCGAATAATTCGACATTCAATTCATTGTTGAATTTTTTGAGTAGCTAATACCGATTGGACAAGTGTAATAGTCCAATCTTTGCTTCGCCAGATTGAACGAAACACTTGTATTCATCGGC
This sequence comes from Flavobacteriales bacterium, assembly GCA_043728755.1. Taxonomy (GTDB): domain Bacteria; phylum Bacteroidota; class Bacteroidia; order Flavobacteriales_D; family Sanyastnellaceae; genus JAIBBG01. The sequence goes on along the minus strand of JAYTMF010000258.1, from coordinate 804 downwards.
AGTTACCACTGTATGATTTCTCAAACATTGGCCTGTATTATAAATCTCATTGGTATAACATATCATTTGTACTATTTCAACTCTACCTTTTAACCACATCATCGATGAAATATCTTCTTTTCTTTATTGTGGTATTTACCTGTGTGTTGCAAAGTTGCAGCATTGAAAAACGCCGATACACAGGAGGCTTTCATTTAGAACGACATCATAGCTCGCATTCGTCATCGAAGTCGAATGAAGGCGGTTCTTTGTCAACAGAATCCAATTGCAAAGAAGTAGAAGTAGCCGATATCATTTCTGCCAATGCGCAAACAAATGTTGAAGAAACATCAACAACAACAGCGAAAAAAACTCCATCGAATATCACATGTCCGCAGCAGAAAGATGTTTCAAATACAGTCTCTGTTTTAAAGATTAAAAAAGAATCAACACGAAATACGCACCTTGAAACACCTTACCCACTTGCAACCGATACCATCGCAAAGACATACGTTACGCAAAAGAAAAATGCCAACGCTACCAGCAGCGTGGTTTCTTCGGTGATGTCCTGGATCTTTCACGCTATACATTTCGTCGCCATCACCTCGCAACAACTCACGTTTCAGATGTCGCTCATTACATTGCTTGGACCAGGCGCTATACTCGCATTTGTGGCGTTGGCATTTGCTTCAGCTGCGATCAAAACTATCGATTCCCACCCGGGTGTTTACAGTAATCGAAAAGATGCAATCAATGGCGGAGGGATGGCTATTGCCTTTTTCTATCAATTGGCCGTATCGCTTTTCTTCATCTTTTTGTGGACGT
>JAYTMF010000257.1:0-4804 GCA_043728755.1 Flavobacteriales bacterium | reverse complement strand
TGATTTATAAAACAGGCCAATGTTTGAGAAATCATACAGTGGTAAATGCCGATGGATACAAGTGTTTAGTTCAATCTGGCGAAGCAAAGATTGGACTATCATACTTGCCCAATAGGTATTATATGAACAGTAACGTCACATGACGTGACATACAGGCGACAATATGCGAGCATAGAAGCTCCAAAAGCGTTTAAATGGAGAATGAATGAAGTCGTGCCTTCGATTGATTCATGAAATCGTCAGGTCACAGGACTAAACAGGAATTTATTGGGGCTAACCAGTTGGGTTTTCACAGCGTACATCACAATAGCCGCGGTGTTGTTGACTCCTAACTTCTGTAAGATATTTTTGCGATGTGTATTGACTGTGTGCGGAGAAAGGAACAACTTTTCGGCGATCTCATTGTTCGTATATCCTTCGGCGATCAAAGTGATGATCTCCGCTTCGCGATCGCTGATGGTCACTGGCTCGCAACTGTAATCTGTCAATTCCAGATCGTTTACATCGATGGCCTCTTTTCGGATGGCTTGCAAAATCTGTCCGCAGAAGAACTTTCCACCACCACCCGTTTCCCGAACGCTTTCAACGATTTCCTGCATATCACAATCCTTTTTGATATAGCTTACAATCCCGGCGCGCAACGCGTTGATAATGGTAATTCCGGATTGCTCACCCGTGATCGCGATAAAACGTATTTTACTGTTGATTTTCAATGCAGCAGGAACCACATCGATGCTAAAATTCTTCGCTGCGAAATCGATCAACACTACGTTGGGACTGAAACTCTTCACCATGTCCAGCAATTGCTGATCGCTAGATGCTTCACCACACAGCACAAACTCATCGTGCTGAGAAAGAATGACATTGAGTCCGGTTCTGATTAATAAATTGCTATCGGCGATTATGATTTTCATCGAGTTGCAAATATGTAATTAAAAATCTTTCTAAATAAAAAGATTCGTCATGAAATACTCACATTCTTTCAGGCATGGCTATTCCCAGCAAACCCATGCCTGATTTGATCACCTCACCGGTCATTTTTGTCATCGACAATCGCAAAGCGCGCCGTGGTAAATCTGATTCTCTGAGTATTGGATTTTCGTGATAAAACGCATTGTAAACGCGTGCGATATCATAGCAATAATGGGCGATGTCGGCTGGATTGTAGGTTGCTGCAGCATTTCGCAATACTTCCGGCCAATCATAGATTTTCCTTATCAGCTCTGATTCAGTTTTCTTCAGGCCTGATATGGTGCTAAAATCCAGCTTCAAGGGATCGATCTCAATATTGCCTTCAGCGGCTTTGCGCAACAGCGCTAATGTTCTCACATACGTGTATTGTACAGAAGGCCCTGTGTTACCATTGAAGTCGATGCTTTCCTTTGGATCGAACATCATGTTTTTCACAGGATCGACGCGCAACAGGAAATATTTCAAAGCCGCCATACCGATGGTATGATACAGTTGTACCTTTTCTTGCTCAGGCAAACCTTCCAATTTGCCTTGCTCCTGCGCTACTTCACGCGCTACCTCCGCCATTTCTGCCATCAGCTCATCGGCGTCCACGACAGTGCCTTCGCGCGATTTCATTTTGCCTTCTGGAAGTTCCACCATACCATAACTGAGGTGATAACATTTATCGGCCTGATCATATCCCAATTTTTTAAGAATCTTCAGAAGTACTTTGAAATGATACTCCTGTTCATTTCCTACTGTATAGATCTGGTATGCGAGATCAGGAAAATCGCGAAAACGCAATATCGCAGTACCTATGTCTTGTGTGATATACATGGCTGTTCCATCTTTTCGAAGTACAACTTTTTCATCGAGTCCTTCATTGGTCAAATCAATCCAAATAGATCCATCTTCCTTTTTGAAAAATACGCCGTCTTTTAAGCCTGCTTCTACTTCCTCCTTTCCATTGATATAAGTTTCGCTTTCATAATAGAGTTTGTCAAAATCCACTCCGATGGTTTCGTATGTGCGCGCGAATCCATCATAGACCCAACTATTCATTTTTTTCCATAGTGACATCACGTCCGGATCACGTGCTTCCCACTTGAGAAGCATGGCTTGCGCTTCTTGCATGATGGCCGTTTGCTTTGGTGCGTCTTCTGCCTTTACACCCACTTCAACCAGCGCCTTCATTTGCTTTTTCTGCTCCTTATCAAACTCAACATAATACTTCCCTACCAACTTATCGCCTTTGATGTTGGCCGTTTGAGGCGTTTCACCATTGCCAAATTTTTCCCATGCAAGCATACTTTTACAGATGTGAATGCCACGATCATTGATGATCTGAACCTTCGTCACTTTGTGACCCACAGCTTTGAGAATTTCTGCAACAGAATATCCCAGGAAAATATTTCTAAGATGTCCAAGGTGCAAAGGTTTATTGGTATTCGGTGAAGAATACTCCACCATGACTCTTGTTTTGGTATCCGGTTTTTCAAATCCGAAATGATCCTCAATAAGAGAAGCTTTAAAAAATCCCAGCCAAAACTTTTCGCTCAAGGAGATATTGATAAATCCTTTGACCACATTGAAACTGGCCACTTCATTCACATTGTCTAGCAGATAATTTCCTATGTCATTTCCCGTTTGTTCCGGGCTCTTCCCTGAAGACTTTGCAAGTGGAAAGACGACAAGTGTTATATCACCTTCAAATTCCTTTCTGGTTTTTTGAAATTGCAATAGTCCTTCGCCAAGATCTTTGTTATATAGTTCTTGTATGGCCTTCGTGGCGGCATTTTCAATGATGTGCTGGATATCGTAATTCGAATTCATAGGGGGCGCAAGTTATGCGTTTTCAACTCTTACTTTGTGAATCAGCATTCATGAAACTGTTCAGGACGACATACGATATTGGTCACTCTACTTGTGATTCAATCTATCAAAATACTCTATGGAAAAATCAAATACATTTCAATAAACTTCAGCGATCATACATCTCGCGCTTCCACCGCCATAAGTCTCAATCGTTTCGAGCGATGAATGAATGATCTTGGAATACTTCTCGATGCGTTTCTTTTGCGACGGCATTAAAGCGTTGAAGGCATTGCTTGACATGACGAGCAAAGGACGTTCATTCACAACGCTCAGCTCCAGCGCATTTCCTAAAAAAGCATCGACCTGATCCTCACTGATCGGAATCACTTCACGTCCTGTCTGTTCAAGTCGCTTTCGTGTGTATGCACGTTCTACGCGATCGTCGATTGCGTCAAGACAAATGATCGCAAATTCAGTTGCAATGCTCATCATCACGTTGGTGTGATAAATAGGTTTCCTCTCGTGATCTACCCATTGATTGGACTGAAATACTACCGGTTCATATTTCATTTCATCACACCAAGCATTCACCACTTCTAATGAAGTTCGCTCGGAAAGTGATGCGAATACCAGCTTATTGATTCGATCGAGGACGAGACTTCCAGTGCCTTCAAGAAATTTTCCGCTCTCCTCATAAGCGGAATAATCCAATTTTATTTTTTGCCCGAAGGCGTTTGGAAATGCGCTCTCATATAGTTCTTTGCGTCTTTCCAATCGTCTATTAGCAGCCTGCATTGGATAAATGACATACCGGTCGTTATGAAAGCTGATCCAGTTATTGGGGAACAGACTATCGGGTGTGTGTGGTGAAAGGGTGTCACTAAAAATGTGGACATCGACATGATGCCCTAGCAGCAATTCCGCCAACACATCAAATTCTTGCTGCGCCCTTAAATTGATTTCTTCGGCATCAGATCTTAAATGAACTTTCTGATAATGGTTATTCACTGCGGTTTCAGCATTCAACCTGAAAGCGACAGGTCTGATCATTAAAACTGAATTTGTACGTTGCATTTCAGTTGCAAAGTTGGAAACATTACGGAAGATGTAACCAAAAAATTAATCGATACGTTTCAATGGAGTTGAGAAGTATCAACCCCTAAGTAAACCCTGTGAATTCCATACACAATCGCATATTTGTTAGTCTCTGCATTATTTCGGCGATATGCCTGTCATCGTGTGATTCACCGAAGGCACGCGGGAATGGCCTGGAAGGAAAGATCGTTTATGATCTCACGTATCCGTATGAGCGAGGTTCAGTGATGATGGATCTCTATCCCACTGAAATGACATTTCATTTCAAAGGAAGCAAACTACATTCTGAGATCAAATCGAGTTACGACATCATGACGACCAATCTCATCGTTGATTGTGAGAACAAAGTATTTACTCAACTTCTTAAAAATATGAGTAAGCGTTATAGCACCCGACTCAACGAGGAGGAAACCAGAGCTTGGTACATGCGGTACCCGCAATTGACGTACACCCTTACCGATGAAACAATGTGCATCGCGGGATATATCTGCAACAAAGCCATAGCTCATTTCGCAAATGATTCGCTACCTGCTATTGATATCTATTACACCAAAGGATTAGGTCTTTCATGCAGCAACTGGTGGAATCCATTCGATCAGATCGATGGATTTTTGATGGGGTATGACATGGAACAATACGGCATGCGTATGCATCTGCGCGCCAAATCAGTCTCTTTTGAAGCAGTGGACGATGAATGTTTCGCCATCCCAAAAAACTTTGAAATGATCGATGGCGCCGGAATGGATGAGCAAATGCGCAACATCATTTCAGATTTTGTGAAGTAATTCTACTTCATACATACCACACCAACTCGGAATTTTTTACTTGAAGAAATAGACTATTGCGTTTTGCAATTGGCTGTTGACATTTTCTTGATTTCCAGACCAGTCAACTCAAATGAGTCGAGGAGATCGGTGTTCGCCTCCACCGGTTTAAAAAC
>JAYTMF010000256.1:0-2809 GCA_043728755.1 Flavobacteriales bacterium | reverse complement strand
GAATTTCCGGATGAAGTTCCATATGGATTTGATTTAGCTGTGCTATAGTAATAGAGCGAGGTTGTCTCCCGAAATCGACCATTGAAATAATGCGAATGTGAAATACCGCTTAGCACTCTTTGTCGATGCATTGAGGCGTTGTTGTCTTTCGAGAATTGCACTGCTTGTCGCTCATCGTCCAGCACCTGACTCGTGGACAATGCACCGGGAAGGCCCCAGTTGCCGTTATAATATGTGCCGAAGGCAAAAAGTTTGTTTTTCTCATTGAGAAATTTGGTGAGGGAAAGACTCACCTGATTCTTGTGATTCGATTCCTGCTGGCGATATCCGGCGTTGTCCTGCCAGATATGCGACACGCGCAATCCTCCGTTGGTCAAACCTATTTCGGCGGAGTTCGTCATTCTGTAGAGATCATAAGAGCCGGCCTGTATTCCGGATTGAACCGAAGTCACACCCGGATTCACTTTTTTCGTTTTGAATAGCATAGCACCACCATTGCCACTGCCCCAGACACTTCCAGCGGGACCTTTGATCACTTCAATAGAAGATATGTCGAATGGATCGATGAGTTCCATTGGCGCTTGACCGTCAGGAGATGTCAATGGAATGCCTTCAAGATACATTTTGATATTTCGTACAGCAAATGGAGAGCGCAATGCACTGCCGCGAATACTTACGCGATGACTTCCTCCGTATCCCCGTGATTCCATGATCACGCCGGGAATGGTGTTGAGAGAATTTTGAAGGGATGTCTGGTCGGTACCTTGAATGATATCTCGTTTCAAATATCCGATACTTGCCGGAATTTTTTCCCTTGTTGACGCATTTTGAAATCCGCTGACAATGACTTCCGAAAGTTGGTTGGCAATTGGTTGAGCATAATAGAGCTGAAAATGATTGCAATAATCTTCTGGAATGGAGACGATACTTTCATAACCTGCGATCTGAATACGAATCGCCATACTTTTCACTTCGTCTGGAATGACGAAACAGCCGTTGGCATCCGTGATCACTTGGAGCATTGTATCTCTTTCCAATTCGGAATAGATAGTGGTGAAAGGCAAAGCTTCGCCAGAAACTCGATCGATAAGACATCCACTCAACAAACATTTTTCTACCTGTGCGAAGGTGAATAGCGAAGCAAAAGCAATAGCGATGAATGCAACGAATTTTTTAGGAATTTCTAATTTCATAAACGTTTTTTGTCTGTTGCGCTCAGCATAGAAATAATCTGTTGTCGAGCCATTTCAGCGAGTTCTTCTGTACGCATATTCGGAAATTTATTGGGTGAAATTTCATCGCCAATAAATACATCAATTGTACCCGGCCTTAACGCAAATGATCCGCTTGCAAGTAGTTTTCGTGAACCCGAAATTGCAATGGGCACAATCGGGATTCCTCCTTCTTTGGCAATAACGAATGAGCCGCGTTTGAAAATCTGGACCTCGCCGGTTTTACTTCGCGTGCCCTCGGGAAATGAGATCACATTCTTCCCGGCCTTAATCTTTGAAGCAGCAAGTCGCATGCTTTGCATGGATTTTTCCTTGTCTTTTCTGTCTATGAAAATGTGTCCGATAAAGCGAATATATTGTCCCATTATCGGCACTTTGGCAAGTTCTTTTTTAGCAATATAAAAAAGGCCAACGGGCATCACACTTGCAAGCGCAACAATATCCAGATGCGATTCATGATTGGCCACATAAATAAAGGCGCGGTTGCGGTCGATTTTTTTAAGTCCATGTGCCTTCACCCGCACGCCAGAAATGAGCCGAATCATCGGAGAGAACAAATACAGACAATTCACCTTATGCACCCATATACCATTCCACGTGATCAGCATAAGCAACATGCCAAGAATGCCACACACAGTAGTCCACAAAATGATCAGCACGATCTGTATCATATTGATGGGTATCCAAACGAATTTCATCTATTGCTTTTCTTTACGTCAGTGTTCACCATTTTTGCGCGGCAAGGTGGGTTGGAAAGTTTCCATCTTAAAATACTTTTTTCATTTGAGAGGAATTTCGATCATATTATTTATCTCCCTACTGTTCGCAATCGATGCCGATGCTCAACATGAGCCTTCATTTGTGGCTTATCCGCTCGGATACTATTCGCCAGAAACACGCATGGCTTTTGGTCTGGCCGGTGCGGTGAATTTCAGGATGAATAAGACCGACAGCATTGCACCGGTGAGTCAGATCGCTCTGGGGCTGGGTGTCACTCAAAACAGGCAAGCTTCCATAGCACTTCCTTATGCGCTCTATTTCAAGAATAGGAAGCATTCTGTAACAGGTGAGTTTTCCTACAATGATTTCTCATACTATTTTTATGGAATAGGAGGTGGGAATGATCGTGGTGAAAAAGCTTTGTATGAATTGCAGTTCTTACTTTTGCGTTCGAACTACTTGTATCAGTTCAAATCTCACTTCTTCTGTGGAGCGCGATGGTGGTATCAGAACGATCACATTCAATCATTCAAAGACAATACTGCGCTGCCCAACGATTTTTCCGGAAGGGAAGGAGGGATATCGAGCGGTCCGGGGTTGGTGATGTTATATGATTCACGCGACAATATCTATTACCCTAGAAAGGGAACGATGATCGAGCTAGTCTATCACAACCAGCAAGCGATCTGGGGAAGCGATTTTCGTTTCAACCGATACAGAATGGATATCCGACGTTTCAGAACAGTTGCTCAGAATTGGGTGATCGGGTCCAATTTATTCTGTGACGTTACTGCGGGTGATGTTCCATTCGGACAATTGGCAGCATTGGGCAGCGGCAACAGAGGCAGAGGCTATTA
>JAYTMF010000255.1:0-8744 GCA_043728755.1 Flavobacteriales bacterium | reverse complement strand
GATCATCCACAAGCATATCACCCGTACTGCTACCCATGAATATTTTCACGCCACAAACATTCTTTGGATCCAGTTGAAGGAGTTGGTCAAGATTGTTGTTGGACGTTCCCATGAAGAACGAATAATTCGCGAGGGAAACTTCTGATGCGCGCTGATATTTTTCTTCAAGACGTTCGATGGTAATTGCGGCAGGCACCGTGTTGGGCATTTCCATGAAAGAAGTAATACCCCCTGCCACTGCAGCACGCGACTCAGTGAACAAGTCACCTTTATGTGTGAGGCCTGGTTCGCGAAAATGCACCTGATCATCTATGAGACCCGGCAACAAGTGATAACCAGCGCCGTCGATTACCTCCGTTTGATCATCCTCAACAAGACTCTTGGCCTCTGTAACTTTAGCAATCAACCCGCCTTCTATCAACACGTCAAGTGTTTGAATGGAATTTTCATTCACCACCTGAACATTTCTAATGAGAATTTTCTTCATGACTTTGCTTTAAGATTCTTTCTGGAAACTCTTCTGAAGCGCATTTTGAGAACACCGATGACCGCCTCATTGAAAATATTCATACTCATTTTACTTACACCGAGAACGCGATCAATAAATGTGATGGGTACTTCGACAATTTTAAATCCGAGTTGATTCGTGTTGTATTTCATTTCGATCTGAAATGCATATCCTATGAACTTGATGCTATCGAGATCAATAGTCTCAAGCACTTTTCTTGTGTAGCATACAAAACCGGCAGTACTGTCTCTAACGCCTATCCAAAGAATTGCATTCACATAAATGGAGGCACAGAAACTCATTGCAAGTCTTTTGAACGGCCAGTTTTCTACTCCTCCACCTTTAACATAGCGTGAACCTACCGACATATCACCACCACTGATTGTGCATCCTTGATACAATCGAACGAGATCCTTTGGATTGTGCGAAAAATCACAATCCATTTCAAAGATAAAACCATAATCACGCTCTAGCGCCCACCTGAATCCGGCGATATAGGCCGTTCCAAGACCGAGCTTTCCTATGCGTTCGTGAATATGCAACTTGCCCATGAATTCCTGTTGCATGGATTTGACAATGGCGGCAGTTCCATCCGGCGAGCCGTCGTCTACAATGAGCACATGAAATTCTTTGGGCAATGAAAAAACGGTACGAAGCATGCGCTCCACGTTTTCCTTTTCGTTATAGGTAGGTATGATGACGAGACTATCGGACACTATAAATACCTTTTGATTATGATTGATTAGTGACTTCGACCATGTCCATTTCCGCGATCAACTTCTCCACTTGTTCTACCATGTTTTTGCTTCCAATAAAGAGAGGAGCGCGTTGATGCAGTTCTCGCGGTTGAATATCCATGATACGCATTTTCCCGTCCGAAGCCTTTCCACCGGCCTGTTCTATGATGAAGGCGAGCGGATTCGATTCGTATTGCAGACGCAATTTCCCGTCGGTATTTTTCACCGTTCCAGGATAGATATAAATGCCGCCTTTGATCAAGTTGCGATGGAAATCGGCAACAAGTGATCCTATGTAACGTGCGGTGTATGGTCTTGATGTTTTCTTTTCCGATTGCTTGCACCAATCGACATAAGTCTGCACGGCTTTGCTGCACGACAACAAATTGCCTTCATTGATACTGTAAATATTTCCGTCAACCGGAGTCTTCAAATTTTCGTGTGAAAGACAAAACTCACCGATACTTGGTTCAAGCGTAAAACCATTTACGCCATGCCCGGTGGTATAAACAAGCATCGTACTTGAGCCGTAAACTACGTATCCTGCGGCAACCTGCTCGTTTCCTTTTTGCAGAAAATCGTTGACGTTTGCCAAATCGCCGACGCTGCTTTTTCGCCTGAATACACTGAAGATTGTTCCGATGCTGACATTCACATCGATATTGGAAGATCCATCGAGTGGATCAAAGAGAATGACATACTTCGATTTCTTGCATATCTCGGAATCGAATGCGAAATACTTTTCGTTTTCTTCGCTTGCGGCACCGCAAACTTGTCCTCCCCATCGAACCGCATTCAACAAAGCCTGATCGGCAAATACGTCCAACTTCATCTGCGTTTCACCCTGCACATTTGTGCTGTCCATGGCGCCAATAATGTCTTGTAGTCCAGCCTTGTTCACCTTGTGATTCACGATTTTCGCAGCGATGCCGATATCGGCAAGAAGGCGTGAAAGGTCACCCGAGGCATAGGGAAAATCCGCCTGGCGCTCCATAATGAATTCACTCAGAGTAACAATACTGCTCATGGCCGCGAAGATAAGTGGCAATGAGTGTTCTCATACAATGCATTTCCCTGATAAAAGAGGACATTTTAGTATTCTATGGATATCAAAGACTAACTTTGGGTCATCGAAACAATTCTATCATGAAACATACATTCCTTATTGCGATCCTATTTTTTCTTTTTGGAACATCGCCTGCACAAATTGATATTGGTGGAAAAGTGAAGAACAAAGTCAATCAGCGTATTGATCAAAAGACCAACCAAGCCATTGACAGAACTTTGGACGAAACCGAAGAAGGCGTGAAAGGTGCTGCCAAAGGCGATAAAAACAAGAGCAAAGAAAAAGACGCGGGTAAAGACGCTTCGAAAGAAAAAGAAGGAGCGTCGTCGACAATCAAAGAAGAGAAACCCACTTTCAAAACCTACGGCAAATTTGATTTCATACCGGGAGAAAAAACCATCGTTCAGGATAATTTTTCGCAGGTAGCCATTGGTGATTTTCCGGTGGAATGGAACACCAACAGCGGTGGCGAAGTGGTGACGGTAGATGGTGCAGAAGGCAAATGGTTGATGATTTCGAAAGAAGGCGTTTTCATGCCGGATTACATCACCGATCTACCAGATAATTACACGCTGCAATTCGACATCATGTGCAATGAAGATTTCAGCTTTTATTCTTCGGGGCTCAATTTCACTTTTGCCCCAATAAGCAACAGAGGAAAATTAAATGACTACGGCATCTATTCACATACGCCTCTTGGCGTAAGAGTTGGATTACACCCGAAGATTGCGGGCGGCTCGCAAGGCACGGTTTCTATATATACGTGGGATTTAAACGGCGAAGATCTCATAAGCAATGACGTCACCACAACACAATTTCACGCTGGCCAGCACAATCTCGCGCATGTTTCCATTTGGCGTCAAAAACAACGACTGCGCGTTTATCTCAATGAAGAAAAAGTGTTGGACATACCACGCGCATTTGACATCAATGGCAAATACAACGCGATGGTCATGAGTTGCGGAAGCTTTCATCAAGATCAAGACAGATTTCTCTTGAGTAATATCAGACTTGCTGTTGGCGCACCGGACATACGCAGCAAACTCATCACCGAAGGAAAATTTGTAACGCATGGCATCCTGTTCGACAGTGGAAGCGACAAGATCAAAGCAGAATCATATGGCGCATTGAAAGACATCGCCAATGTGCTTTCAGAAAATGCGACAGTAAAAGTGCGCATCATCGGACACACCGATAGTGATGGTGAAGACACATCCAATTTTGAGCTTTCAAAGAAACGTGCAACGGCAGTCAAAGAAGCCCTCACGAAAGAATTCGCTATAGACGCATTGCGAATGGAAACAGACGGCAAGGGTGAAAGTCAGCCGACGGATAAGAATGATACGAATGTTGGGAAGGCGAATAATCGGAGGGTGGAATTTGTGAAGACTGGGGATTAGCATTTAGGATTTTATACCAATGTGATTTATAAAACAAACCAATGTTTGAGAAATCATACAGTGGTAAATGCCGAGGGATACAAGTGTTTCGTTCAATCTGGCGAAGCAAAGATTGGACTATTACACTTGTCCAATGGGTATTATTTAGCCTGAGAGAGACTATCTAATGGCGGAATGCGCAGAGGAACACTAGCGCTGCCACAAATCGCAAATGAACATTTGACGTTAGGAATGCGTTGACACTATCCAACAACACTCCAAATCTCCCATTCATCCGATCTTAACCTCTTCCCGACCGTCCGCATGCAACGCGAATCTGCTCTTATCGCGTGGATGCACCTGATCGTATTTCGGCCATGGCCATCCACCGAATTGCGTTTTGTGATAGTCTTCAAAAGCCTGATTGATTTCTTCTTTCGTATTCATGACAAACGGACCGTATTGCATCACTTGTTCGCCGATTGGTTTGCCTTGTAAAAGAAGAATACTTACATCGTGTTTCTCAGCGTGAATTTCTATGTCCATTTCGGGACGCAATTCCACCGCACAATATTTCGTGATTTCCTTTCCGGCAATATTCACCGCTTCGCCTTCGTAGAAATAAATACTTCTGTTGATACCAACTGATGCCTTTGGAAGGGTCCATGTTGCACCGGCTTTCATTTTGATGTTCCAAATAGCGACTTCGTTTCTATCATCTGCCGCCCAGGAATCCGGTGGTGGTGCGGCTGCGAAAACGTCGTGAAGTTTTCCGGCAATTACCTCCACGTTTGTTGTAAGGCCATTTTTGTCTGTGTATTTCGCATTGGGAATGAGATCGCGCCACAACATTTTGAAGTGCGGTTCTACCATTTTATTTTTCTTCGGAAGGTTGAGCCATATCTGAAAGAGTTCCATAGGATTTTCCTTTTCCATACTCAACAATGGAAACATTTCCGAATGCTGAACACCTTTTCCCGCTGTCATCCACTGCACATCACCATCGCCGTATCGTCCAGCTGCTCCGAGAGAATCTGAGTGATCTACAAGCCCTTTTCTCACCACGGTAATGGTTTCAAAACCACGATGCGGATGTCCTGGAAAACCGGGAACAACTTTTCCGTGATACATGCGAAAGCCATCTTTGATAATGAAATCATCACCGAGATGTCTTCCCGCCATGGAAGTGTTCGGTCCCATTTGCTCATTGCCCACGGGGAAAAAATCTTCGTGGTGAACGCAGAATAAAAATGGATCGGCGGTTTCCCAGGTAAAGCCAAGCGGCTTAGTGCTTATGATTGGTTCCAATGGAATTTCGGGTATTTGATTGTTCGAATTCGATGCGCTAGAAAGATTCACGAACGGTGCGGCAATAGCACCGGTGACAGCAAGTGTCATGCGTGACAGAAAATTTCTACGGGGAAGTTTGTCGCTCATAGGAATTGTTTTTTCAAGTGAGATGAAGCGTTCATTTTATTCGTGCTTCAACACAAAGTAAAGCTATGCATAATTACGAAAGGGTTCGCATCCGGTTCATTGACCTTGGTATAGCATCTGAGCATAATCATTTATTAAGATCCACACACATCGAAAGTATAGGATACTCAATTCCCCCGATTCCATATTTACATATATTCGTAAAAATGGAATTCAGATGATAAGGCGATCACGTATTGCTGAAGCAAAATTCAACCTCACCCAATTTCGCGCATTATGCATCTTAGGGCCTCGTCAGAGCGGAAAATCAACTTTGTGCAAAAGCATTTTCAAAGGCAAGCAGTACGTGAATTTTGAAAATCTCAAAGTCCAACATCAAGTTGAAAATGAACAGGAAAAATTCCTTCACCAATATCAGCATGGGGTCATTTTCGATGCATTGGGCCGACAAATGCACACGCAAAACGGTTTGCGAGTTTAAGAAGTTGGCGATTTCGGAGCACAAAACTGTCTGCCGGCACTGAACTTGACACGAAGCACAAAGCTTCATATAACCACTGAGCCGCCAATTTCTTGTGGGTGCTGTTATGCCTTCGTTGTTCCTATTCGTCCGCTTGATTGTCTGTCGGTTTTACGGTGCGGTTGGACAGATACACTCTTTGCCAAGCTTGGGTTGTAGCGTTTACTTGTGCGGCTTGGCAATGTGTGTGGCTGTGAAGGGTTGGCATTTGCTTAGATTAATTTTGTTCCGTCCATTTTATATAAGTCGTCCAACCAGTTTGGTGAACCTATCAAAGTGTTTAGATTCATAAAATCAGTATGATTTTCTTGCATTGTCTTTTTGGGTTTATTGCTAAAAGTCTCATTCGTAATGACAGCTAAAGCATCAACCTTTTCCCAACCAATAATTCTACCTGAAAATATCGAATACCTAATTACACCAACTTGGTCAATAAGTTTATACAAAGAGTCTGAAAGTTCATAGATTCCTTTGAATAAATCCCCTGCGGCATTTGTCTGTCTGATTTGAATTTCTTCTCCGCCTGCAATAATTACTTCAGGTGTATTTTTCTTATGCAGCTTTTCGATTAATTCAACAACTTGTATAACTCCTTTTATTTCTCCTTTATATCTTTCTACTCCAACATCTGCGTGACTAAGCGGATTCAGAAGGATTCTTAAATATTTCTTAAGTTCTAAATACAAAGGTGGTACTGCCCCAAATCTTTGCCAAAAAACATTTATGGCATTTTCCAAAATGTTTTGAAAAGACATTTTATTGTTGCTTTTCTCACTACTTTCTTTGTCTTTCCAACAATATTCTGGTAGCCATTTGCAAAAAATTTCTTCTGAATATTTTCTAAGATAGTTTGCTGCTGCTGATGAGTGACAACATGCGAATTCCAATTTCAAGAAGAAGATTGCAAGAAATAAAAAACGCAGTGCGTGGGTTGAATTAAATCAGCTCGAGAGAAAAAATTTGATTTCTTTTATGGAATCTGATTACGGATGGCGTCTTTATATCTGAAACCACAATCAAACACATTTCAAGATGAAAAACATTTTTACACTTTGCAGCATCGTTTTGATGCTTGCGCTTGCAAACTTCACCAATGCGCAATGGCAACAAACCAATGGTCCGCGCGGAGGGCTTGCTAGCTGTTATGCTTCCGATGATGATGAGATATATGCTGGCACTAACTATGGTGGATTATTTCGCTCGACCAATGAGGGTGCGAGTTGGACTGCATGCAACAACGGGCTGACAGCATTAAATATTACGGCTTTAAGCACAGACAATGAAACAGTGTACATAGGCAACGGTACTAATGGATTGTATCGCTCTACTGATGACGGACAAAGCTGGCAAACCTTTCCGTCCTTTTGGAGCAGCTATCAATTATCCTGCATTGCCACTCAGGGGGAAAACATGTATGTGGGCACCTGGGGTAGTGGCTTTATGGTCTCTAATGATGGTGGCAGCACCTGGGCCAATGCCATGGATGGTATTGTTCCATCTATAGTTGGCTATATGGCTCCGTATGTTCAAATAGTTGATGATTTAGTTTATTGCATAGTGAATGGACAACTTTATATCTCCAATGACGATGCAGCGAGTTGGAATTTATTGGAAGACGGTTTTCCAGAAAACACAAGTATTTATCAAATTCAGGCTGTAGGCAATAGTCTGGTTACTACTACAAGCGCAGGTCTTTTTACCTCTGACAACGATGGGCAGAGTTGGGCAGACGTCACTGCCAACCTTCCAATTCCAATGAGTTTCCCAATGACTTCTGCTGAGAATTACTTATACATCTCAGGTAATTATGGTGAAGGAATTTTTTATTCCAACGACAATGGACTCACCTGGACAGTAGTGAATGAGAGTTGGCAAAACGCGGTTGCGTCAATTTATGCCGTGGGTGTGGGCAAGTTATTGGTGCAAACTTCGTTCACTTCTGCCGACAATCTCTCTGACGATCAGGATGCACTTTACTACACAGAAAACAATGGCAACACATGGGAAAATGTGACGAATGAAATCACGAACACGATCTGCTTATCGATGGTGGTTTTGGGCAATGAGTTATTTACTGGAACTAATGCCACTGGTATTTTCTCCACCTCAGATCAAGGTGAAACATGGTCGCATTTGGGGGTGAACAATGCCGAAATACGTACTATGCATGCAGTTGGAAATACTTTGTTGGCAGCTGGCCCTTTTGTTGGCATAAAGCGCTCCATAGACAATGGAGAAACCTGGTCATATGCCAGCCAAGGTTTGTATAATATATCCACACGCGGATTCACTCATATTGACGAAAATATTTTTGCAGCCAATATCGATGGCGTTTACGTTTCTGCTGATGATGGACAAAATTGGTCTCTACAAAATAATGGTTTGACTACTTTAAATATCCTCTCATTGCATGCTATAGAAGATACCCTGTTCGCAGGAACCCAAAATGGCGTTTTCATTTCTACCAACTACGCTAACAGTTGGGAGAGCATTAGTAATGGTTTACCTCCCTATTCAACTGTTACTAGCATCAAAAACATTGGAAATACAATCGTGATAGTAGTATCGAACTCTGGAATCTATACCTCTCAAGACAATGGAGCGAACTGGACCAACGTAAACTCCCTCACTTCCTTCAGCACACTTGAGGTAAGCGGCAATATGCTATTAGCAGGAACGCGTGTTGACTATGGTGTCACTCAAGTGGGTGTGATGATGTCCAATGATTTGGGCGCCACATGGCAGGATGTGAATCAAGGACTCACCAACAACATGGTGTTTGACCTTCAAGTAGCAGGCGACTACATATACGCTTGCACACTAGGCAGCGGAGTTTTCAAAAGACCACTCGCTGATTTTATTTCAGAAAATATTTCGGAGGAAATGACTCAAGACATTTCCATTTATCCAAACCCAACAAGCGACAATATCACCATCAAAATTCTATCAAAATTGATAGGCAGCGATGCCATTATCACCAACGAACTTGGGCAACAAGTGCAGCGAATCGGCAATGTCACTTCTACAAATTTTCAGATAGATTGTTCTTCACTTGCAGCAGGATTTTACGTTGTGAAGATTGGAGAACACAAAGTGA
>JAYTMF010000254.1:0-1135 GCA_043728755.1 Flavobacteriales bacterium | reverse complement strand
TCAATTTTTGGCTTTGACCAAACAATTGTCCAAAAAACTCAAAGCGTTGAGCGATTATGCCGACCCGCAAAAAGACGGCTCTTTGCGTTTTCATCCCTTGGCGGCTGGCGCAATTGACGATTTTACAAGTGAAATTGACCAATTAGAAGCCGATAAGCATTGGAAAGCACATCTGAAAAAGCTCAAAAACTTGTCGAATATCCGCGCTGAATTGCCTTCAACTTTCAATGCCGAACTCCGCCCCTATCAACTCGACGGCTATCAATGGCTTATGCGTTTGGCTGATTGGGGCGTTGGCGCGTGCCTTGCGGACGATATGGGTCTTGGAAAAACCGTTCAAGCCCTTGCGATGTTGACCGCACGGGCCGAAAGCGGTGCAGCTTTGGTGCTTGCCCCCGTGTCGGTTTGCCGAAATTGGGAACGCGAAGCACGGCGTTTTGCGCCGACTTTGAACCCGATTATTTTCCGCGACGGCGACCGTGCCGAAATGGTAAAAAATCTGCAACCGTTCGATGTCTTGATTTGTACCTACGATTTGATGCAACGGGAGGCCGAAATACTGAGGGGGGTCAAATTTTCGACAATTATCCTCGACGAAGCCCAAGCAATTAAAAATTATTCTACAAAACGGACGAAGGCCGCGATGGAATTGCAAGGCGATTTCCGCGTCATCACGACGGGAACGCCCGTGGAAAATCATTTGGGCGAATTGTGGTCCCTCTACAATTTCATAAATCCTGGATTATTGGGGTCAATCAACCATTTTCAAGAGAAATTTGGTGTGCCGATTGACAAAAATGGCGACCGCGATAAGAAAACGCACCTTCGGAAAATCATTCAACCGTTCATTTTACGAAGGAAGAAAAACGACGTTTTGGACGATTTACCGCCTAAAACGGAAATTACGTTGTCCGTTAATCTCTCGGAAGGAGAACGGGCATTTTACGAAACTTTGCGCCGCAATGCTGTCGAATCGCTTGAAAACATGGCCGACGACGGGGCAGGTTCAAAGCAACTCAAAATTTTGGCCGAACTCATGCGTCTGCGGCGGGCGTGCTGCAATCCGAATTTGGTAAGTCCTGAATTGGGTTTGAAAAGTTCTAAATTGGAACTGTTCGCCGAAACGGTGGAAGAA
>JAYTMF010000253.1:0-2425 GCA_043728755.1 Flavobacteriales bacterium | reverse complement strand
CAGCGTTGTCCTTCACGTAGGCGTACGTGTCGCTTTTTCCCATCCAACTCAGCTGTGAAAGGGATTTAGGAGCAAATTGTCCAAATTGACCCACTACGGATTCTTCAATCGTGAGCTTGACTTGAGCATAACCGCTAATTGTGTGGAGCAGGAAGGTCGAAATAAGGAGAATGTTGAATTTCATGGAATATATATTGAAGCCCGAAAAATAGCGAATGATAAAGACAATATGAATGCCTGCTTTTCGCACCTTTGCTGCCATGAAAAAGATTTTGATGTTCTCTTTGATTGCCGTGGGTCTGATGGCCTGTCGCAGTAAGGATCCTATCGATGTGAAAGCACCCGTAATTGAAGCCTTTACCATTGATGGTGTCGCTACTAATTCAGTGACAAGAGTTGCGGGACAAACGTTAAGCATAGCAGTAAGTCTGACTGATAATACCGCGTTGAACCAGGTACAAATCAATGTGCATGCGGCTTCAAACGGTCACTCGCATGAAGGCAATGGTCATGAAGGAGGAGAAGACAGAATAAATTCTGGTTCTTGGATCGTGAGTGAGGTAATCAATTTGAGCGGCGAAAGTGCCACTCATGCCTGGGATTTGCACATTCCCGATTCTGTGGCCGGAAACTGGCATATACTTATTTCTGCGCTGGATGATCTCGGCAATGTTGCAATCACTTACAATGCGCTGTTGACTGTCACCAATGCGAATTTGCCAATCATTTCAGCGAGTACTATCCCACTTTCGGATACGACAGGTACTGTGTACATAAGCGCCGGCAGCGGGTTTCAGGTTACTGGACAGGCAACAGATGCCAATGGCTTAAGCAGAATGTTCGTGCATTTTGACAGCAATACAGGCATTTCCGGAGATACTTTGGAAATACCTATCAGCGGTGATGGACACACTATGGCATTTGGTCCTGCCAGTTTCAATAATTCCGTTCTTGGCACTTATCGAATCGTAGTTGAAGCAATTGACTCATTGGGATATAAAAAGATTTGGGATGCAAAAGTGGTGGCTCAATAATCCTTGTAGTTTGAATCGAACGTTTTCGTCATCATGTGTGATTTACTGCATGTTGTTTTTCATGTCGTGCAAAAATCCGGATGAGAATGTTCCGCTGATCAATCATGTGTATTTGAATTCAATTCCCGATGCTTATTTACACGGCATCGCAGGAATGATAAATATCGCCGAAGTAAAAGTGAGCGATGATAAGCAATTGAGTCAGCTGCGTATCAAACTGATTACAACAAGCGGTATTCATCAACACGAATTGGTAGCAGGGGAACCAGCACATGCGTTTGTTGAATACAATCAAGGAGTCTGGGATACTGTGAGTATTGTGAATATTGGAGGCAATGAAATTACCGAGAACTTCAACTTGAATATTCCGGATACTATTAATGGTGGATGGAATATGGAGATCGCTGTGCTGGACAACAATGGAAATCTGAAAACGGAAACCCGGCAAGTCCATATTCAGAATGATCACTTGCCGGCGATTGCGGTCGGTGATATTGTCCCGATTCCGCAACAGGATGGGCTCATTCTCTTGTCAGTCGGGGATTCAATCCTTCTATCAGGATTTGTCATCGATCCCGATTCGCTTGAGTTTGTGTCTGCAGAAATTTTAAAAGGAAGTGTTACAACCTGGAGTCAGAACTATACCAACATTAATAATTGGACATTCAATCTTCAACAGATAGTAGCGCCGGCTTTGACCACAACGGGAAGCTATATATTCAACATTACTGCAAAGGATATAAATGGATGGCAACAGACGGTAAGAGCTCTTGTGAAGGTAGAGTAGCTGATTCAACGTATAGGCGGCAATTCTGATTTCGTGACATCATATTGACAAAAACAGGGCAGCGTAATGTCATTTATACCGGTGCTATCTTGGGGGTAAACCTATTGCCCGAACTCATAATAAATAGTTCAATCAGTGTTACTTCGTCTTCGACGAAATGACCTATCGCGATTCATAAAACAGGTTTTTAGTAGTGCCCTTAAGCCAACGCATTCCTGCAACTGCAAAATTTCGAACAACAGCATTTTTCGATAAGCACTGCGGCCTCCAAGCAGATTATCCTTCTCTGGAAATATGTGTTGAAGCTCCTTTTCAAAGATTTTTCAATCAATATTTTCCATGATCGAAACCAACCGATTACTCAATATATTGAGTCTATCCAGACTTCTTTCTTCCCCAAAAAATGTTCTTGACATAGTGTATGTTCACTCGCACAAAAGGCATATCACGCGATGGCCATGTCAAGAGAAAACTATTATGTTTGCCAACAATTGGTTTTTGGAAGTGCCATGAACTGAGTATAATAATTTCCAAATAATAAAATGAGAAACTGGCTAACGATTAAAGAGTATAGCGATATACGTTTCGACTATTTCGAGGGTAT
>JAYTMF010000252.1:0-1144 GCA_043728755.1 Flavobacteriales bacterium | reverse complement strand
CACTCGGATGGGCGAAAGTCATGAAGAATAGAATGAATAACTACTACCCCAAAGAATACAGAATCCGAATGAGGTGATCATCCGGATTCTGTATTGGGGTTGTCATGGAATTAGAACGCCGTGATTTTGAATTCTGTTCTGCGGTTGAATTGATGTTCCTCTTCCGCGCACTTCACATCATTCTTGCAGTGATTGAGAATAAGAGTTTCGCCATAGCCTTTTCCATAAAGCCGATCGGCGGCAATCCCTTGCGAAATGACATAATTGGCTGCTGACTTTGCACGTTTGTCCGAAAGATCAAGATTGTAGCCATCACCTCCACGAGCATCCGAGTGTGAACCCAATTCTATTTTCATTGTTGGATTATCGTTGAGGATTTCAACGAGTTTATTCAACTCCAAAGCAGCATCAGGGCGGATATTCCACATCTTGTAGTCGTAGTAAATATTATCAAGTCGAACTACTTCACCCACTTTTGCTTTGAATAATTTGAAGTCGTAGGTGTGTATTTTATTATTTGGATCGTTGGTGTTGAAGGCATGCGTTTGTCTGGCATATTCTTTCTCAGTCGCGACAAGTAAATACTTGCGTGCTTTGCTCAACGGAAAGCTATAGCCGGCATTGTTGGTTATCAGAGTGGAATCGATAAGTAGGGTGTCACCGCTTGCGATTTCATAAAGTTGCACCAGTGCACCTACAGCGGATTCTTTGTTGTCGTGTAACACTTTTCCTGTTGCTATGTAATCGATCTTGATCATTTTTAGATTGACATCTTCAACATAAGCAGATCTTGGATCAGACTTTCCTTTGCCAATTGCCGGTTGATATTTTTGTTTGGTACCTTCTACTTCCACTTCCTTTTTATAAGGTGCCTTGATGGTGTATTTGCCATCGTTGTCGGTAAGAACTTGGATGACAGAGCCATCTTCGGTTGGAACGCTGATAGTCACGTTGGATAGTGGGAGCAGAGTTTCACCATCTACAACTCTTCCACTGACGATGAGAAATTCCACCGGATGTAAAATAAATTCATAAATATCGTCGTCTCCTTTTCCTTTTGGTCTATTGCTACTGAAGTAACCAATTGTTTCTTCACCATAACAAATCAATCCGAAATCATCGAAGTGAGAATTGGCGGGATAGC
>JAYTMF010000251.1:0-12936 GCA_043728755.1 Flavobacteriales bacterium | reverse complement strand
GCAGCTACCCCTGTATGATTTCTCAAACATTGGACTGTTTTAGAAATCACATTGGTATAACATAATGAGACATGAAAACATGCTTGTCGGAATGCGACCTGATCTGACACACTCATATAATAAAGAGGCCGGCCCGGTAGAAACGTTTCAGAACGGCTGTCTGAGGCCCATTCTCAAAATGCAGCACGACCTGTTGATAGCGATCGCGAATGAACTTGATCATCTTAAATTACTTGCATCACGTTCCTCCAATGTCGAAGATCTCAAAAAGAAAACCATAGCATTCTTGAAACATCAACATCAATTAAAACATCTCATCATTGGAACGGTTGTAGGGCATTTCACAATCAGTGAATGGCATAACTATTCAAAAAACAGCAACGAATACAATAAACGTATCATCAATATGAGCGGAGAGCGCATTGCGATAGAACTCTTCGGTGCATGCAACAGGCCTTAGTATTTTTTCAATTTCCATAGAGAGAAATCACTTTCGCGTAAATCTGTAAATACTCCAGATATAAGTTCTTTCCTGCCAATGGTTGATATTCACTTTCAACACCCAATCCGGATAAATACAATAGATCATTTCACTTTTATAACCATCGATATATAATTTAAAGGGAAATCGGGTATTAAGGAAGAGGAAATTATCAGGTTGTTCGTGTGATACAAAATCTCTAATGGAAATCGTATCAGAAAAAGCCCAAGGTGTGATGTGTTTTGGGCGATAATAATTTGCTTCCAAACCCGACAGTTTATAGACATCATCCTGAATGCTCAAAACGTTGGTTGTTTGTTGCGGTTGATAATGATACAGAAATTCAAGATAGCTGGTAGCTACATCTGCGGGGGCAAAGGTGCGATAAAGTCCAACGGGTAGCACGATAACAACGGAAAGAACAACAATTGCTTTATGTATTTTGAGATACCACTTTTTCTCCAACAAATACTCAATTCCCAGCGAAGCGATATAGATAAAAATGAAACATACGGGAAAGAGAAAACGCATTTCCTTGTGCCCGACCAACATGTGCGCGAGCAAAAATGGAATGATGGTCCAGACCAAAGCGTTGCGCAGATTTTTCGTCACACCAACGAAAAAGAAAATCAAAAGAGCTAGGCTAAGTGGCGGTATCGCCTTTACCACGAACAGAGTGAAATAGTACCACCAAGGAAAAACGCCCCATCCGGCAGCTTTGTCCAATACCAGATTTGCATAGTAATAATTCCAAGGAGTGAAAATCCATTCCCCATAAAAAAGAGAATCGAGCAACACGCAAAAAAACATGGACAGCAGCATTGCACTGCCAAGAGCCATTATGTGTTTGAAACTGATTCTTCTGATGACAATCAGCCAGAGTGAAAATCCGGCGATGGCAAAACACATTTGAAACCTTGTAAAAAAGGAAAGACCGAGTAATATCCCCGAAACAACGAATGCTGATGATGCGTCAGTTTTCCTCCGTAACACCACGTACAAGCTTGTAAGCAACAGGATAGCAGAAAGATTTTCGGATGAGAATCGCACATTGATGTAAGGAACGAACCACAGGAAAAACGACATCATTATAAATAGTCTGATAGCTCGCCTGTCTTTCATTTCTCGAATCAAAAGCAGGATCATTTTACATGAAATTATCCATGTCAATAATCCAATGAGCAATCTCAGGATGAACGTCACCACAAAAGGATTGATCACGCCAATAAACTGAAGCGACTTCATAGCAGCAAAGGCCATCCATGGCTGAAGTGCAGGTCGGATTTTTTCTTGAAATTCCCACGGCAACAGATCAGATGTTGTTCCGCCCATTTTGAGATTGGCGAATTCCAGAATTTGATAATGCTCATCGTAATGGTGCACACCGCAAGAGAACCATGCACACAAAATGTGAATCAACAATCCCCATAAGAAGAGTTGGCGATAAGGAGAATTCAGCACTTCCTTCATTTCGTAGTTTTGAAAAAGTTAGCCAAAATACACGGATAAGTCATGACTCAATTTTGCGTTGTTGCAGCGAGCCGGACATATAATACCAATGTGATTTATAAAATAGGCCAATGTTTGAGAAATCATACAGCGGTACATGCCGATGGATACAGGTGTAAAGTTCAATCTGGCGAAGCAAAGATTGGACTATGACACTTATCCAATCGGTATAATTGACACCTATCGCAGCGCATCGTATCCGATTACTTTGGAGAACAATTACACAAACCGATTTTTTGATAGATCAAAAAATCAACAATTCGCTGACAGATGCTTTCAATGCGTTGAAAAGAAGCTATCTTCGCGGCAAGATGGAAATGTGAAATCGAATATGCTTTTGAAAGAACCATCTCAACTTAAAAAAATTACACTTGAGTAAATCGACGGAGACATACAGCAAGAAAGAGCGCGAGAAGAAGAAGAATCAGAAGCGAAACGAAAAAGCGCAGCGCAAAGAAGAACGTAAAAACGACACCAGAGACGGTCAAGATCTCGGTGCGATGATGGGATACGTGGATGAATTCGGAAGACTAACTGATACGCCACCCTTACTGACAAAGAAAGCGACTGTAAATCTTGAGGACATTGTTTTGGGTGCTACAATTCGTATTGACGAAGCACCTGAAGATGCGATAAGACAAGGCGTTGTAACGTTTTTCAATGACGCAAAAGGGTTTGGATTTATTCGAGACATAAAGAATGGCGAGAGTGTATTTGTTCACATCAACTCTGCGACATTCCCTATTAAAGAAAATGACAAAGTCACTTTTGAGATTGTAAGCGGACCTAAAGGGCCTGCTGCCGCGCAAGTCAACAAGGCATAAGCATGTTATAGCTGAAAAAGCGGATACAAATGCAAGAATATTCAACCGGAAGAAAATCTTCCGGTTTTTTTTATGATTTTCAAAATTCCACAACTTCAAAAGCAACCCAACTATATCTCATGCGTATTAATAGAGGCAACGATTCTGAAGGAGTCGCACAAGTTTCTATTGACTTTGCTCACTAATAAATGGTTAAAGTAACTTGGACTTTTGTATAAACCTTATTATTTTCGTAACCGTTATATCATTTTCCTTCGACCACTACAGTTTTAAATTTAATGAGTAACCTAAATCTAAATAATTCATGAAAGAATTTTTTACCCGGATTAAAGCATCCCTAACTGTTTCGATTGTTTTTTCACTTCTCAGCATCATTACGTATCAATCTGCAGCTCAGCACTCAGTAGCTATGCAATGGAATGAGACGCAATTGAACTGTATCCGAAAATCTACACCTCAGCCAACGATACATGCACGCAATCTCTTCCATGCGAGCATAGCTATGTACGATGCATGGGCAGTGTATAATGATAATGCCTCGCCCTTTATGCTTGGCAATCAGATCGACGAATTTATGTGTCCGTTCATGGGTATTGTAGCACCTGCAGATGTGCAGGCAGCGCAGGAGGAAGCCATCAGTTATGCCATGTACAGATTGCTCTGGAATCGCTACACCACGTATGCACTTGCGGCAAATCTGTCGACGATTCAGGGTTATATCAATGGACAGATGAATGTACTCGGTTATGATCCCTCTATCACATCTGTTGATTATTCAGATGGCGATCCTGCTAAACTCGGCAATTACATTGCATCCAAGATTGAACAATTCGGGCAGATCGATGGCTCCAATCAGCAGAATAATTACGCCAATATTGTTTACAGTCCGGTGAATCCGCAATTTCAACCTCAGTTGCCCGGCAATCCCGGAGTTGTGGATCCCAATCGTTGGCAGTCGATGTGTTTGTTGTTGTCCTGTGCACAAGGTACGGGACCCGGATTTCCTGAACCGTGCATACCAACGCCATGTAACGCTCCGGCTCTTTCACCTGAATGGGGCAGCGTGACGCCTTTCGCCCTTACAGAATCTCAGAAGTCTGTCATCACCAGAGATGGTGCGGATTATGCACTTTATTTAGATCCGGGCGCACCACCCTATCTCGACACCAACGTTGCTGCGGGTTTGGATGAAAGTTTCTTCAAGTGGGGTTTTGTCACTAATATTATCTGGCATTCATTCCATAACAACGATGATGGAGTGATGGTGGATATTTCTCCGACATCCGTGGGTAATTTGAATATCACCTCTCCAGATCAATTGCCTTCCACATTTGAAGAATATCAAGCCTTTTACAATTTGATTGAAGGCGGTGTTTATGACGACGGATACGCAGTCAATCCCATAACAGGCCAACCATATGTTTCCCAATTGGTTCCAAGAAAAGATTTCACAAGGGTGCTGTCACAGTTTTGGGCAGACGGACCTAATTCAGAGACGCCTCCCGGGCATTGGTTCACATTGATGAATTATGTCTCGAACAACCCATTATTTGAAAAGCGTTGGGAAGGGCAAGGAGAAATATTGAGCGATCTCGAGTTTGACGTGAAATCATATCTAGCGTTGGGTGGAGGCATTCATGATGCAGCTATTGCATGCTGGGGGGCGAAAGGTGCATACGATTATACTCGTCCGATCTTCGCTATTCGCTACATGGGCGAAAAAGGACAATGCACAGATGAAAACTTACCGCATTATCACCCAGCAGGCTTGCCATTAATGCCCGGTTATATCGAGTTGGTGCAAGTGGGTGATGAACTAGCAGGCGAGTTCGATGAACATGTGGACAAGATCAAAATCTATTCATGGCGAGGACCTGTTGCTGGCACTGGAGTAGACGGCGCCGGTTGGTTGCTTGCCGAAAACTGGTGGACCTACCAAACAGCTGGCTTTGTAACTCCGCCATTTGCAGGATACTACTCAGGTCATTCCACATACTCTAGATCCGGAGCAGAAATCCTGACACGCATTACCGGCTCCGAATATTTCCCCGGTGGTATGGCTGAGTTCCATGCGCCAGCGAGCACTTATCTGGCAGCAGATTCAGGACCATCAATGGACATCACACTTCAGTGGGCGACTTACAGAGACGCTTCTGATCAGTGCAGCTTATCTCGCATCTATGGTGGACTTCATCCTCCTCAGGATGATATTCCCGGAAGACAAGTAGGATTGATAATAGGGCCACAAGCATTTAATAAGGCTAACGAATTGATGAGCGCGGACATCCCGCGTGTTGTGTCTTTTGCCTTCAATAATCAAATCATCAATGATGCTCTGGTTGGAAGCATGCTTGATGTTACCATCACTTTTGATGAAATAATGAATACCGGAATAAATCCTACGATTGCATTTACGCAGGACAACCCACTCACGTCATCACTTACCGTCGGCACAGGCGCATGGCTAGTAGACGAAATGACTTTTGTGCAATCGTATCTGATTGGCGATGCCAATGAAATGTTACCGAACGTTATTTTTCAGATAACGGGAGCCAAGGACCTCGAAGACAACAACAATTTACCGGCAGTAAGTGAGGCGATTTTGATCGATACTCAAAAACCAACAGTAGTAGGCGCAGTGAATGCAAATGGAATCAGCGTGATCAATGATGCAACAGTTTCAGCTGCGATACCTCTGAATATTGTTTTGAATTTTAGCGAGCCGATGAATGTCAATCAAACACCAACGTTCAACTTTGATGGAAATGATGTCTCTGCATCGCTCGTTTTCAATTTAACAAATAGCGGCTGGATGGTTGGCGCAACAACTTATATGGCAAGTTTCGACGTCATCGATGCGAACGAAGAATTAAGCAATGTTATTTTCAGTACTGTTGCCGCTATGGATATTGCGGGAAATGATCAGGTGCTTTATAACATGGGCGAAACATTTGATATTGACACGAAAAATCCATCGGTTGTTTCGTTCGTTAACAATGCCTCACTGATCAACGATACATACTCCGGTAATGACCTTATCCTGACGTTTGAGTATGACGAAACAGTGGACACCAACGTGGCTCCTGTAATACAGTTTCCAAATGGCAATCCAGGATCGAGTATTGTATTCAATTCATCAGGCAGCGGATGGTCGGGAAATACATACACAGCATCCTATTTCACATTCGATATGAATCAGTTTACGGATGTTACGCAAGTGGCAACATCATCTGTATTTGATCTAGCGGGAAATACGCAAGTCGTTTACAACTCAGATTCAGGATTTATTATAGATACACAAAATCCATTTGTAACAGCCATAACTTCAACCACAACTGTCATTGCTGATGCTGCGGTTGGCGAACCATTTATGATTTCCGTTGAGTTCAATGAAGCGATGAACACAGATGTCCTACCTGAGATCACCTTTCAAAATGGGGATCCACTGATGAATACATTGCTCCCAGATGCGAATGGACAAACAGGCTGGTTTGGAAATACGTTTACGATGTCGTTCCTCGTCAATGATGCGAACGAAACAATAAACGACATTGGTGTTTTGTCTGTTGCAGCAGAGGACATGAACGGCAACCTACAGACAGCCAGCATTCCTACCAATAGTGTGTTCAGTATCGACACGAAGAATCCGAATCTGTTGATGCTTTCCGCAAACACATACAATATTACCAGTATAAATGCAGAAACAGATGGCTTTTATTTGATCGCCATTTATGATGAGGCAATGAATGAATTGTCATCTCCCGGGCTTACGTTTCCTGTAGAATTGCCTACCGCGTTAACAATGAATACAGAAAGTTCCGGATGGATCAATGCTACTACCCACAAAACAAATTATACTGTTTCCGGAAGCTTAGCAACGTTAGCAAATATTGATGTCCTTGTTGGTAGTACGGCTTTGGACGCAGCCGGAAATACAGGAACATCCGTCCAATATGCCGACTTTTTCTCGATCAATATAATTGTAAGTGTGAATGAATTTGCAGTTGGTAATCAACCACTGATTTATCCTAATCCAATCGAACCGGGCAGAATATTATCTCTCGAGTGGCCGATGATACCGTCGGGTCTCACCATTGACATGTACAATTCGGTAGGTGAACTTGTACTAAGTCAGGGAATGAAAAATTCATCGGAGAAAAGAATTTCACTGGACACATCTGATCTTGTACCGGGCATGTATTTCATTCGCGTGAATTCCAACGAAGGTCGCGGAGTATATAATGTGAGTATCGCACGATAGAAAAGAAAAATTTATACAACTAAAAATTGTGATCCTATGAGCCGTGTTGTCGATGACAGCACGGCTCTTTTTTTTGAGCATTGGCAAATTGGAAAAATCACAGGAACTGACAAAACGTCGTTCTTGACCGATTGATCAAAAAAGTTCCTTACTTCGCCTTATGCCAAAAGTGCTTCGAATCATTAACAGATTCAATCTGGGGGGCCCCACCTACAACGCTGCATATCTCACGAAGTATATTTCCTCTGAGTATGATACACTACTCATTGGAGGCAGTCCTGCAGCCGGTGAAGCGCACAGCGGATTCATACTTGATCATTTAAATGTTCCCTACATTGAAATTCCTGAAATGTCAAGGAGCATTAATCCTTTGAATGATTTGAAGGCATTCAGAAAGATTCGAAGAATCATACGAGAGACCAAGCCCGATATCGTTCATACGCATGCAGCGAAAGCCGGAGCTTTGGGAAGATTGGCTGCAAGAATGGAAAAAGTTCCTGTAATAGTTCATACTTATCATGGACATGTTTTCTCCAATTATTTCAGTGCATGGAAAAGTTGGATCGCGAGAATGATTGAAAGAAATCTTGCTCGATTAAGCAGTGCCATCGTCGTCATCAGTAAAAAGCAACGGGAAGAAATCGTGGATCAGTATACCATTTGTTCTGATAGCAAGGCTCATGTCATTCCACTTGGATTTGATCTTTCGAAATTTGGAATAGACATGGAAAAAAAGCGGCGTGCATTCAGAGATAAATATGCGCTGGACGATACGACTGTAGCTATCGGTATTATTGGAAGATTTGCGCCCGTCAAAAACCACATATTATTTTTTGAATCGCTGAAAGAACTTTCAGGTAGAAGCAAAAATTGGGTTGCATTTGTTATTGGCGATGGAGAACTCAATTCGTCCTTACAGCAGAAAGTGAAAGAGCTTGAATTGAATGTTGCAGGCGACAGTAGCGGCAAAGTGATTTTCACATCGTGGATACAACAGATAGATGAGGCAATGGCAGGGCTCGACATTGTTGCCCTCACTTCATTGAATGAAGGCACACCGGTAAGTCTTATAGAAGCACAAGCTTCAGGCAAACCTATTGTGACGACAAATGTCGGAGGCGTGCAGGATTGTATGCTGGAAAATCAGAGTGGTTACATCACGCGTAACTCGAAAGAAAGTGTTTCTGCATCACTATTTGAATTGATCTCTGATGCAGGACTGCGAAAAAAGATGGGTGAAAGTGGACGTGAATTCGTTTTAAACAAATTCAATTATACACGATTGGTCTCAGATATGAAGGCGCTTTACGACAACTTGCTCGAATCAAAAAAAGTTTGACCGGCAAAAATTTCGATGCATATTTTTTCGATTTTTAGGTATTCACATTTCACTGTTCGCAATTGAACTGCGCATGTAATACATATAAGCGCGAATAACAACATTTTTGGAAACGGGTAATAAACCGACTTATCCATTACCAAAATGATTAAACTCCCTCTTATTCTTTTCAGCTATCTGGGATTATTTCTGATGAGCCTTTTCTCTATAGAAGACATTCAGGTAGATAACAATTTACCGGCAATGATGACGCCCGGCAGCAGATCGCTGGTTCAGGTCACAATCAACAAAGGAGCAGTTCAAGGTTTTTCAAAACTTGAATTAGAACTTCCCACAGGATTCACAGCAACACCTGTCGACATCAAGGGTGCCTCATTCACTTTTAGCAGTCAAAAAGCAAAGTTTGTTTGGATGACACTACCAAGTGACGCCAATTTCACTATCACATATTATTTGGAAAGCACTCCGAATGTTGAGGGACCTTTTGAAATTGAAGGTGCGTTTTCGTATGTAAAAGAAAACAAGCGCATTGATTTCAAAATTCCATCGAAGACCATTATTCTCAAAAAAGGATTAGAGCCTACACCAGAGCAAGCTGCTCAGATGCTTCCAGGAGTGAGAAAAGAGGCTGAGGTGATAGAACTTGTTTGCACACGAACGTTAAGCAAAGTAAGTTCTACAGAATACATGGTCCATCTTAAAGTGACGAATAACAATATCAAGGGCTTCGGAAAGATACTTGAGACATTACCTGATAATTGCAAATCTGAAATAATAAATGATGGCGGAGCTGTCATTACACAAGTTGGTAATACAATCAAGTTTGTGTGGTTTGAAGTTCCAATAGCTACATCTTTTGAAGTATTATATAAAGTCCTTTGTCTATCACCTGTTGGCGTACCGGCGATCAAAGGATTAATATCATATACGGACGAAGGAAATCCAATTACAATTGAAGTTGTTCAAGCACCGTATACGGAGGATATGCTTGCCACTAATAACACCACAACGCAGCAGCCAACAGATACACTACAGAATAATAACACCACAGAAAACAACACTGCGCAGTCCAATGAGTCTGTTATTACAAATCCCGCGACGGCAGATACAACGGTAAAATCGGTAGCAACGAACACCCCACCTAAGAAAATAGAATCCGTTGTAACAGTGAAAAAAGCAGAGCCTTTAGCGAGCAATAAAACAGATAAACCGCAGGTTACTTCCATTCCATCTCCAGAAAAAGGAATCACATATAAAGTACAAATCCTGGCTGCACATCGTGTTGTTGATAAAACTTATTTTCAAAATAAATTCAGCTTCGCAGAAAAGTTTAATATTGAAAACCACGAAGGATGGGTTAAATACACCACGGGAGGATATTCTGAATATAAGGATGCACGAGATGCGAGAGTCAGAATCACAGGAGAGAGCGCCAAGCTGCCAGGACCTTTTGTTACAGCATACAATGACGGAGAGCGAGTGACAGTTCAGGAAGCGTTGCTGATAACAAAGCAACAGTGGTATAAGTAGAAATAAAGTCTTACTGCGGTAAAATGCAACGGCATTTATGGTAGTAATTTTTGGTTAATTAATATAGAATTTGTTTAGGTAATTTAGTTTGAAAGTCCTCCGACAACGGTCAGGGGACTTTCATTTTATAGACGTGCCGCATTGTATTCATTGAAGTCCAAAATAAAGTGACAGGTCCAATGTTGGTAATTATACCACTGTATGATTTCTCAAACATTGGCCTGTTATATAAATCACATGGGTATAACCAGAGCAATCGAACTGAGCTTTGACGGAGTATTCGGCAAAATGAGCATCGGAACAAATGATTAAAAAATAGCGAAATGCATATTTGGTCGATTCATGAAAGAGGTTTTTAGAAGTGTCCTTAACGAATAGATGTTCATTCATTGCATCATGAGAACAAAAACAGCCACCAACAACCATCAACTTTGATCCATGAACTGGCAGATAGCACAACGAGGATTCACTGCATATCTCCGATTGGAGAAATCACTATCTGCCAATAGTATTGCAGCTTATGTTGCTGATGTTGACAAATTACGTCGGTTCAGTGAATTGAATTTTCCTCCGCAGTTGCCTATAGCAGTGCGACAGGAAGATATCCGCGACTTTCTAAAATTCATTACAGAACTAGGGCTATCTGCAACAACACAAGCTCGCATAATTTCAGGTTTGAAGAGCTTCTACACCTATCTGATGCTAGAGAAGGAAATTAAGATCGATCCCATGGAGCACATTGATACGCCGCGGATCGGACGAAAACTTCCGGATGTATTGAGCGTGGAAGAAATGGATAAAATTTTGAGTGCTATAGACCTCAGCAAAGCAGAAGGAACTAGAAACCGCGCCATGTTGGAAGTACTTTATAGTTGTGGTCTGAGAGTATCGGAACTCGTGAATGTCAAAATTTCCGGTCTATATACCGATGACGGCTTTCTTCGAGTGATTGGAAAAGGGAACAAGGAAAGACTAGTTCCTGTGGGAAGTGAAGCCATAAAATGGATTGCCTACTACCAGGAACAAACGCGCCATCATATAACAATCAAATCCGGCCATGAAGATTGCCTATTTCTGAATCGTCGTGGAGCGCAGCTTTCGCGGATGATGGTCTTCACTATCATCCGTGACATTGTGGTTGCACTTGGCATCAAAAAGCAAATATCGCCACATAGTTTCAGGCATTCGTTTGCAACACATCTTGTTGAAGCCGGAGCGGATCTGCGAGCCGTGCAAGAAATGCTCGGACACGCGAGTATTACAACAACGGAAATTTATACGCATCTTGATCGTCAGCGATTGCGCGAAGAAATCCTCAATTTTCACCCACATTACAAGAAGTAATTACGTACAGCTCGCGGCTTCAGCCATTTGAATACACTTCACCTTCAGTTTATGCCGTAATTTGTGGATTGCACACCATTGCAAAAGGAGAGATGAAGACGTTGCCGCAAAAAGTACGAGAAGTAAAAAAAGTTTATGAAAGGTTGGATGGAAAAATTGCTGCATTGCAAGCTGAAAGCGGATTACACTGTCTATCCGGATGCGGTGAATGCTGCAAAAAACCTGACATAGAAGCTACACCATTGGAGTTTCTTCCCCTTGCGTTACAATTATTTGATGAAGGAAAAGCAGAGCGCGCCTTAAATGAACTTCGCGAAAAACAGGGGAGTTTATGTTATGTCTTTCGTCCTCATGTCACGCACTTTGGCGGACTTTGCAGTGAATATCCACATCGCGGACTCATCTGCCGCTTGTTTGGTTTTACAGCCCGGAGAAACAAAGAAGGCAACAGCGAACTCGTAACATGTAAGTTCATTAAAAAAGAGCAAGCTGTAGAATTCGATCATCTTGTAGAAGAGATGAAACAAGGAAAGAAAATTCCCGTGATGAGCGATTACTATTCTCGAATCGCCGGTATTGATCACAACATGGTCACCTTTTACCCTATCAATGAGGCCATGAGTCAGGCGATTGAAACGGTGCTGCATTACTATTCATATCGCAAGCGCCGACTTCCGAAAAAATCCGATTCTCAATAGCGATTCGAACTTTCGTCACTAAAAAATGCTATCGTCTCAAGAAAGTGATGAATGCACATGTACAAACTGGAAACAACAACACTCATCCATTGCGATCTGGAAACCGTTTGGAATTATTTCTCCCGGCCGGAAAACCTGAATGATACCGATTGGACAAGTGTAATAGTCCAATCTTTGCTTCGCCAGATTGAACTAAACCCTTGTATCCATCGGCATTTACTACTGTATGATTTCTCAAACATTGGTATGTTTTATAAATCACAATGGTATGAGTTGACGGCGGCGAACATGCAATACCGATTGGACAAGTGTAATACCGAATGAACAAGTGTAATAGTCCAAACTTTGCTTCGCCAGATAGAACTAAACATTTGTATCCATCGGCATTTACCACTGTATGATTTCTCAAACATTGGCCTGTCTTATAAATCACATTGATATAAATGCAAGGAGAAGCTGATTCATGAGTTGCGGTCTAGACGGCTCAGCCATTTGATATAGTGTCAATTTGCATTTTTTACCCTCAATTTTGAAACACACCTTTCCATAAGGTTTATACAATGGGGTAGCGCGTACCTGAAGTCTTCATGGTTACGACCTTGCCATTGACAATGAGTTTAAACATAGCCTTAAGGGCACTTCTAAAAACCTCTTTCATGAATCGACCA
The DNA here is from genome assembly GCA_043728755.1 of Flavobacteriales bacterium. Lineage (GTDB taxonomy): Bacteria > Bacteroidota > Bacteroidia > Flavobacteriales_D > Sanyastnellaceae > JAIBBG01. Next base: position 282 of record JAYTMF010000251.1, on the reverse strand, counting down.
AATATGAATTTTGCTCTATTTTAATCATTTGTTTCAATGCTCATTTTGCCGAATGCTTCGTCAAATCTCAGTTCCATAGCTTAGGCTATGCATCTTCGATTTTCCTCGTCTTCGGCAAAATGACCTATCGCGATTCATAAAACAGGTTTTTAGAAGTACCCTTAACGTCATTTTGTTCCCGATTTCATTTCTGGAATGTTTTTTCGCTTGAATACAAAAATCATCTGACAATGCTCTTTCAGAATATTCGCTTGGATCAAAGTCAGAAAAAATATCATCGTA
>JAYTMF010000250.1:0-6114 GCA_043728755.1 Flavobacteriales bacterium | reverse complement strand
TCTTTCGACCCTTGCTCGCATATCAACGGATATATGCGCATCCGTACTTACTTCATTTATTATTGAGTGAAACTCCTCTCGCCATTCGCCCTTCAGCACTTCACGTTCGCCGTTTTTCCAGCGGATAACGTTCTGCGGAACGATGAGCAGCACTTGTGGAAATTCCAACAGGTTAGGGTGACGCGTTTCCAATTTCTCGATACCATTTTTTGCATCATAGGTGATCCATCCGAATATCCAATCGTTTTGCGCCTTGATCCATGAATCCATTGCCGACCAGTCTTGCGGATACACCGCATCCAATCGGTAAATGGCTGCAGAGCCAACTGCTAGAAGTCGAGTCCCTGACATATCGTCGGCCGGTAAATAAAAAACAGTATCCAATGGAATGAGTGGTTGCAATTGAAATCTTTCGCAATGATAATGGACGAAGTATTCCAACGATTGATTTGAGTTTATTAATGCTTTGGATCACATCCATACTTTTGCAGTATCACGCCCCCGTCGAATGTTCTGCGGGGTGGTGTTGCTTTACTTGCATCTATGTTTATATCTGATCTTCAAAATATTTATTCTGGCTACAACAAAACTGAGCAAATCCGCTCGCTCTTGAAGGCTGCAGGAACAAAGATCCATTGCCGTGGCATTGTTGGTGCCGCAGGTGTTTTGGTGTTCAATGGTGTTGTCGAGAAGTCCGGTGCACACCACATCGCAGTGCTTCCCGACAAGGAAGAAGCTGCCTACTTCCTGAATGACCTCGAAAGCCTTCATGGAAAAGACACCGTGAACAGTAAGACTGACATTGAAGCGCCACTTGTTTTATTTTTTCCGCGAAGCGCCCGTGTCGCATACGAAGTAGAACTCACTGACAATGCGAATGTGGCCATGAGAGCGGAGGTATTGAATACGCTACAGAAGATTAGCACAGAGGAAAGCAATAAGCAGAGAACTGTTTATGTAATCACTTATCCTGAAGCGTTGGCTGAAAAAGTGATCACACACAAAGAACTACAAAGTGCCACCTTCGAAATCATTCAGGGAAACACTCTTGACCTTGAGTTCGTTGATGAGTGGATGCATGAATACGGATTTGAAAAAGTAGATTATGTCTATGAGCCTGGGCAATACGCTATACGCGGAGGAATTGTCGACATTTTTTCATTCAGTTTTGATCATCCCTACCGTATCGAACTTTTCGGAAATGAAGTGGACAGTATTAGAAAATTCGAGCCGGATACGCAATTGAGCATAGCTAAGATGACACGCGCAACCATAGTTCCTGATGTCACGCACCATCCAACAGAAGAAGCACGTGTTTCGCTCATCGAGTTTATGCAAGATGCCACGACAGTGTGGATCAAAGACACCGAAGGCTTTTTGAGCAAAATGGCTACTGAATTTGAAAAAGCAGAAAAACAATTTGACAAACTCAGCGGAGTTGTAAGTCATAATAGACCGGAATTTCTTTACGTGTCTAAATACGAACTTCAAAAACAACTGGAAACTCATCGCGTGGTCGAATTCGGTTTGCAAAGGAAATTCGTGAATGGCGAAACGGTACAATTCGAGATGGAACCTCAGCCGGCTTTCAATAAAAATTTCGATATGCTGGGCACCAATCTCGCTAACAACTCCAAGGTTGGATATACATGTGTGATCGCCGCAGGTCAGCCAAAACAGATCGAAAGACTTTATCAGATTTTTGAAGACAAAGACCACGCAGTAAATTTTACGCCGATCAGTATTGAATTTTCAGAAGGTTTTGTCGACAAGGAAAACAAAGTGCTCGTTTATACCCATCACCAGATATTTGAAAGGTATCATCGTTTTCGATTAAAAGAAGGATTCAAGAAAAGCAAGGAAGCCATAACGATCAAAGAAATCATGGCGCTTCAACCGGGAGATTATGTGGTGCACATTGATCATGGCGTAGGGCAATTTTCGGGATTACAAAAGATCGATGTCAACGGAAAAGAACAGGAAGCGATCCGATTAACGTATAAGGGTGGTGACATACTCTATGTGAGCATACACTCCCTTCATCGCATTTCGAAATTTGTGGGCAAGGATGGAGCTGCACCATCGATGGACAGGCTTGGCAGCAATGCATGGCAAACCCTCAAGCGCAAGACGAAAACAAAAGTCAAAGAGATTGCCTTTGATCTTATTAAACTTTACGCAAAACGAAAAGCGACAAAGGGATTCGCATTCCAACATGATACTTACTTGCAGAACGAACTGGAAGCATCGTTCATGTATGAAGATACTCCTGATCAATTGAAGGCGACGCAAGCGGTGAAGGAAGATATGGAAAACGAATCTCCAATGGATCGACTTATCTGTGGTGATGTAGGATTCGGAAAAACGGAAATCGCGATGCGCGCAGCTTTCAAGGCAGCCACTGACGGAAAGCAGGTTGCCATACTTGTTCCTACAACCATACTCTCGCTTCAACATTACAAAAGTTTTTCCGCACGGTTCAAAGATTTTCCGGTAACCGTCGACTACGTCAATCGATTTAAATCATCAAAACAACAATCCGAGACTCTCAAAAAATTAGAGAAGGGCGAGGTGGATATCATCATCGGAACACACGCATTGGTTGCACCGAAAGTAAAATTCAAAGACCTTGGATTACTCATCATTGATGAAGAACAAAAGTTCGGCGTGGCAGTAAAAGACAAATTGAAAACACTACGTGCTAATATTGACACGCTTACACTAACAGCTACTCCCATTCCGAGAACGCTCCAATTTTCGATGATGGGTGCGCGCGATCTTTCGATTATTCAAACTCCACCGCCCAACCGACATCCGATACAAACCGAGTTCCGACCATTCAACGAAGAAGTGATCAGAGATGCCGTGAGTTACGAAATACAACGCGGAGGTCAGATTTTTTTCGTTCACAATCGCGTGCAAAACCTCAAAGAAATTGCAGGTATGATTCAGCGATTATGTCCTGACGCAAGAATTGGTATTGCACATGGTCAAATGCAAGGACACGAACTTGAAGAAGTCATGAATGATTTCATTGAGGGCGCTTTCGATGTATTGGTGAGTACTGCTATCGTTGAAAGTGGTATCGATATCGCCAATGCCAATACCATCATCATCAACGATGCGCATCATTTCGGAATGAGCGACCTGCACCAGTTGAGAGGTCGTGTAGGAAGAAACAACAAACATGCGTTTTGCTATCTGCTTTCGCCGCCAATGCACTTGCTTACTGATGATGCGCGGAAAAGATTACAGGCCATCGAACAATTCAGTGATCTTGGATCGGGACTTCACATTGCTATGCGCGATCTCGACATTCGCGGCGCAGGAAATTTGTTGGGTGGCGAACAAAGCGGATTCATCAATGACATCGGTTTTGAAACCTATCAGAAAATTCTCAATGAAGCGATTGATGAATTGAAACAGGAACACTTCAAAGATCTCTACGAAGAGGAAATTCGCAAGACAGAGAATTTCATTAAAGAAACAGCACTCGAAACGGATTTCGAAATACTAATCCCCGATGATTACGTGAGTAGCATCACGGAAAGGATATCCCTTTACAAGGAGCTGGACGACATCAACAGCGAGGAAGGAATGGAAGAATACACCAGGAACATGATTGATCGTTTCGGTGAAATCCCATCTCCAACATTAGCGTTGATTCAAACAATGAAATTGCGATGGATGGCAAGAGAGATCGGCTTTGAAAAACTGATCCTAAAAAGTGGCAAGATGATCGGTTACTTTATCTCGCGAGAAGACTCACCTTTCTATCAAAGTGAAAAATTTTCTCATGTACTTGAGTTCATCAAACAAAATGCTAGTCTTGGAAAAATGTATGAAAAAGACAAATCCCTTCGCATGTCGTTTGACAGCGTGACAACACTGACAAGAGCATTGTCCATTCTTAAATCTATGAAGCTCGGTCAAAAAGTGGATGAAAAAGTGAAATGAAAAATCACTTTGGATAAATCACCTTGCGAAACTCAGCATCCGTTGGAAGATATTTGATAACCACCTGCGTTCCTCTTTCATACATCGGTGCGCCTTCACAACGTTCATCTGCTCGAAATGTAATCTTGCCATGCTCCGGTGTTTCAAATTCAATCATAGGATAAAAATATTTCTTGCCTTTTTCAGAAGCAGACATCCAATTCACAATAACTCCACTTACCTCCTTTTTGCGAAAGACAAAAATGATCTCTTTTCTATACATCATCAGCCCAATGATGAGCACGGCAGCGATGATACCGACGTACATAAGCAATTCATCCATTGACATTTCCATAAACTCCAATTAGGCTGCAAAAATGATGATTCCTTCTTCTTGTTGCATATTGAAAGTATGGATGTATTAAAAAAAGCCGCCCGGAAATTTCCGAGCGGCCTTTTACCAAATCACAATGAGAAAAATTAAATCCCCATGCGGAGCAAAGCCCTCTCACCCGTCTTGAGGTCTACAACCTCAATAAGCGCGTTGGCTGCATATCTTCTATCACTGAAAGTGATGTTTTGTCTTTCATATACTCCTTTGATCGTCTCGATCAATTGTTGTCCCAATACGTTGTAGGCATTGATCTGCAACATGCGCTGCTGATCAAAGAAGAACATAATCTGCACTCCGTTGTCGGTGAGTGTTCCGATCATCTCACTTGCAAGCCCAACGCTATTCTCAGATGAACCGGCAATTTTGATGGACTTGGTTGTGTACACTACACAATCCTCATTTGTCGCCATCAATGTCACCTCATATACTCCCTTCTTATTGAAAAGATGGGCAGGGTTTGACTCTGTAGTTATCACGGTCGCATCACCAAATGTCCAGGTATATTCGATCGCATTTTCACTTGTATTGTAAAAATCAACCAGAACAGAACCGTTCTTCAATTCATACGTGTCGGCAATGGTTTCGAAATTGCTTGTAAGCGTGCTGTTCACCGGAATTTTGAAATCGAATGATCCGGCACAACCTTTAGCATCAACAACAAACGCAGTGTAAAGGCCGCCCTCGACATCTTCAAGGACGACATCTTTCATTCCATTGCTCCAAGTGATATCATAAGGAGCAGTTCCGCCCATCACGTTCAATGCTATGCCGCCGTCTTCTTCTTCCATGCAAGAAGCAGGTGTAATGATTGAATTAGAGAACAATGGATCATCGGAAAGAATAACGAAATCTGCTTGTGTTGTTCCACAGCTACCATTGTTTTCGATAATGGCATAGTATGTTCCGGGAGCAAGATTTTCAATACCTGCGCTCATCGTTGCGTCGATAGTATTGAGGATTGATTCGCCCTGTCCGTTCATCCAGGTGACATTCACCGGCACTTCATTGTTGATTTGAATTGTGGCAGTTCCATTTTCCCTTCCTTGACAACCGGCAGATGTGACGCTGGCAAGATTTGTTGCACCTATGCGCAATTGGAAACGCAAGTTGGCGCTTCCCGCCTGCAAGCTCAAATCAATTTCATCGTATGCATTCAATGGATATACCGCTCCGGTAAGTAAGTCTTCGAGAACAATACAAGCACCATTGGCAAATGACGCAAAGCCTGAATGACTGATGGTGTAATCACCTGTTGTGCCTACTTCAATTCGCAATGGAATGATTGCTTCCTGATTAAAGTTTGCGAATGAATTGATCGATAAGTCATCACCATCTTCACTGATCGACGCCATGTATGGCACCTCTGTCAATGGGCTTCTCATCTTGTATGCATCGATCTCAGACTCAAAATGCAATGTGCCTTGATTATTTCTGGCGAAGGATGTTTCATCGCTGAAAGTTTCGTTCGCTATATGCAACGTGAAGACTGCATCGTCGCTGTCGAGTGACTTAAATACACCTTGTGTTGTTGTTTTGCAATTCTCACGAAGAATGAGTGATGGATTGCTGCCATTCGCTGTAACAAAAAATGATTGTGACGAAGGAATGGTGGCTGACCCACCGTTGGTGGACACACCTCCAACATAACTTGCATACTGGCCAAGTTTGGCATTCCACACATATACTGCATTGCTAATATTTGTTTTTGTCCAGGAAGCCGAATTCCAGTCGATGGCACATGGATATGGATTGCCTAAAAGATTCCATCCATCGGCGGCAACCGA
>JAYTMF010000249.1:0-4211 GCA_043728755.1 Flavobacteriales bacterium | reverse complement strand
GTCAAAAATTTTCAGAACAACTTCCGAAAATGCTCATTTGAAATGACAAAAACAAATTAAGAATTAGGAAAGATGGTCCAGAAAGTAGACAGTATCACACAATCCATATATTTACAAGGTTTTCCGTTCCTTTTCCATTTTCGAGACCGCTGCAAAACAGAAACCTTTTGATTCCATAAATCTGTGACTGTCGCTTTCGGCATTTTTCCATAGTGTTGGCGTTGTTTTTTTAGAGAACCGTTCTGTCTTCATGCCGAAATAGCCATTTCTTTTAGTCTTATATCCATGTGATTTCTAAAACATGCCAATGTTTGAGAAATCAAACAGTGATAAATGCCGATGGATACAAGTGTTTAGTTCAATCTGGCGAAGTAAAGATTAGACTATTACACTTGTCCAATCGGTATTATACCATTATCTCGATTTCCTTCTAAAAGCCTCCATTGTTCATTCGCCAGGCATAATTCTCTTTCACGCGTGCATTGTCAGTTATTTTTTTTGAATGGCGTTTCACGACGAATCTCATTGCGTAGGTTAGCTAAAGTTCATTCAATCATTAACAATAAAAACACACACACTATGAATTGGTATGTCTTATTTATCGCAGCAGCATTTCCACTTATTGTTGGAGCGTTCTGGTACAATCAAAAAGTTTTTGGAGGCGCTTTGAAGAAGTTGTCTGGTCAAAGTTCTGATGCCGCAAATGCCGGTCACAGTGCATTGGTCTACATCATGACATACATACTCGGACTTTTTCTAGCTTCCCAGATGATGTCAATCGTGAACCATCAAATGCATATTTTCTCCATCTTCGCCAATGATCCAAACGCCAAAGAGACCGGTTCTGACATGATGATTTTCATGGAGAAATACGGTAAGAATTTTAGATCATTTGGTCATGGTGTTTTCCACGGATTTTTCTCAAGTATCATTTTTGTGCTTCCGATTTTGGGCGTCATAGCTCTTTTCGAAAAGAAAGGTTGGAAGTATATCTTCATTCACACAGGCTACTGGGCGTTCACCATGATGCTCATGGGCGGATTGATTGCAGCAATGCTTTGATGCGACACACAGAATTCTAAATTGTTTTGTTGAGCTATATTTCTTTTCTTTGAAAGATGTTATACCAATGTGATTTATGAAAATGGCCAATGTTTGAGAAATCATACAGTGGTAAATGCCGATGGATACAAGTGTTTAGTTCAATCTGGCGAAGCAAAGATTGGACTATTAGACTTGTCCAATCGGTATTAGCAGGTACATCTAGAAATTTAAAAGCAGGAGTCATGTTGCTCCTGCTTTTTATTGCTGGCTGCAGAAAGCATGAGCCTGAACCGGTAATTGTTATTGAGGCGCCCGTTCCGCTTGATCCCGCATATTATGCCGGAGGTGCTACAACTGTGTTTAATAGCGGCGTCAACGCGTACAATCAACTCATCGCCAATGCTTCCGCAGTCTCCGCACAACTGCATGCCTCAGGTGCTGAAATGTTTTTCGCGTCTTTTGCGGAGTATGGTACTTCAACTCATGATGGACTCGGTCCACTCTTCATTCAATCTTCTTGCGGTGGCTGCCACCCGCTGAATGGCCGTTCCCATCCCCCTCTGACAGAAATCGATTACGATTCAGGATTGCTGATGCGCATGAGCCTGGCAGGTTCAGGTACTCATGGCGAACCGATCGGAGTTCCCGGTTTTGGCAATCAGCTTCAGAACAGGGCCATCGACGGAGTGACGCCTGAAGGTCATTTCCTTTTCAACTATCAAAATTATATCGTTACTTACGAAGATGGAACGACGATCACTCTTCACAATCCATCACATACACTGATAGATCTTTACGCTCCGCTACCACCGAATGTGCTCTATTCTTTGCGACTCGCATCTCCGGTATTCGGCTCGGGATTGCTCGAAGCGATTGATGCAAGTGCCATCATCGCCGGTGAAGATGAAAGCGATGCCAATGTTGACTACATCAGCGGCAAGGCGAATTATGTATGGAATGTGAAAACGCAACAAATGGAATTGGGAAGATTCGGATGGAAGGCTTCGAATCCAAACATTGCACAACAAACTGCAGGTGCTTTCAATGAAGATATGGGTATCACCTCGGTGGGATATTTTCCAATAGAAAATGGCGTGGGCCAAAGCAATTGTATCTCGGGTTTCGGTGCTGATCCAGATGTTAGTGAACTAATTATTGAGCAATTGGCACATTATGTAATGACACTAGCCGTACCTGCACCGCGCAATCTCGATCTGCCTGAAGTGATCCGGGGTAGACAACTTTTTACAGACCTGAATTGCGTGGGCTGCCATCGACCGCAATGGCAAACCGGCATCAGCGACATTCCGGAATTGTCGAATCAAACCATCTTCCCTTATACTGATATGCTCATCCATGACATGGGTGAAATTCTCGCCGATGGTCGACCGGAATTTGAGGCAAGTACCAATGAATGGCGCACACCGCCTCTGTGGGGAATTGGACTGGCCAAAATTGTCCATCCTGAAGCGAGATTTCTGCACGACGGTCGCGCTGCTACACTCGAAGAAGCTATCCTTTGGCATGGTGGTGAAGCGCATTGGATCACCGATTATTTCAAGGCATTGCCTGCAGCAGATAGAGCTGCGGTGATTGCTTTTCTTGAGGCTTTATAACTTATATATCTCTGAATGGAAAATTTACACGTCACATCACTTATTCCTTTTTTAACCAGAAGGGCCATGTTGATTTTATCCTTTCTGTTTCCGTTTTTCTCTTATTCACAATCAGAAAACAGTTTGCTATGGAAAATTACGGAACCGAAAAGCGGTGAAGTTTCTTACCTCTTTGGAACGATTCATTCGAATGATTCTACGCTCAATACTTTTGACAAAACATGGTGGAAATGCTTCAATGCTTGTGAAACGTTTGCAGGTGAAGTGAACATGACCAACATGGAAGAATTGATGTCTTCAATTTCGACCAGCATAATGAAAGATGCTTCGCTCGAAGATTTCTACAGCGAAGTAGAATTTATACGTGTAAGAACATTCATTTTGGAAAGATTTGACCCTATTACAGCTATGATGGTTACTAGGATGAAACCATTTTATATCATGGCGACCATCATGGAACTTCCATCTTCAGAGGGGCCTTATACAGAAATAATGGATATGCGTCTTCAAACTGTTGCGACGGAGAAAGGAATGACTGTGATTGGTCTTGAAACGGTTGAAGAACAAGCGGCCTCTATCGACGTGATTTCCCTTGAACAACAAGCTAAACTTTTGTTGGAATATGTCGATCATGGTTACGAAATAAATGTAGAACTTGCAACAATGGAAAAGTTTTATTTGAATCAAAATCTTGATTCGCTCGCAGCAATGGAGATACAGGCTGAAGTGCCGGAAGTGCTGATGGAGTCTATCCTCGAAGGACGCAATATTCGCTTTGCCGAAAAATTGATTCCATTTCTTGTTGACGGCAGTGTTTTTTGTGGAGTGGGGGCGCTTCATCTTCCAGGCAATTCCGGATTGATAGCACAACTTCGCAAGCGTGGATTTGTGGTCGCGCCAGTTTCATTTCGATTTGGAAACTGAACTTCGATCAATCCAACTTGACTTGCTGGGTGCTGAATTCCAAAATAGCCATTCTTCTAACTCAAAATCTTCATAGCCGACTTCAAACATATCCAGCATGTCTTCAACTTCATCTTTATGTGATTTGTTGATGTGATATTCTTCCTGATCACGGATGAATTTCACTACTGACTTCACTTGCGAATAAGAATAGGTCATAGCCGCAAAGCCTTGATGCCAGCGAAGACGCTGTTGCCTTGTTGTGAGTGAGAACGCAAATTGCAACGATTGCATTTTCAAATCCTTGATGATTTCCTGCACGGAATATTCTGTCGATGCATTCATGAATAAATGCACATGATTGTCGGTGCCATTTACTGCAAGCGGAAGATGCCCTTTGAATGTCAATCTCGCTTCTAAATGTTGATACAACTGTGAACGCCAGTTCTCAGAGATTAATGGTGCACCATTCCTCGTTGTCAGAATAAGATGCAGATAGTATTTATTGAAAACACCCATGAGATTTCTTTTGATCGAAATTATCATGGGTGTTTAAAAATGAATGCACGGATTTTATGCCGTTTTGAAATATCACTGATTCTTTCTCAATGTTCATGCATCGTTGAGAGCGCATAACATTTTCTGTTC
>JAYTMF010000248.1:0-3262 GCA_043728755.1 Flavobacteriales bacterium | reverse complement strand
TTCTTCCCACAAATTCCGGGTCGTTTCATCCAGATCTTCAAAGGATTTGTATTGTGGAACTGTTTCAATGTCGAGGAACAATACCTCTTCAGGTTTGATGTGTTGTAACATACTTAAATGGTTTAGGTTAGGTAAGGAAGGGGGCTTTCAGTGCACAAAAATTCCCGGTTTGTCTAAGAGCGGAACCATCACCAGGCGATCCTGATTAATGGAGTTCGCTGCAAAAATGTATTTCTTCTCGCAAATTTTTTGGTTCTCGTAAAAGCTCACCCAATACTGATGATTCAACGCAAACGCATCAGGTAATATCATTTCAAATTTTTTGAAACTATTGGCCTCAACACGGTCCAGAAAAAACCGCATGACGGCAGTGTGCTTCTCTTCTCCTGCTATGTATCCCCTTCCCTCAGCGTTAATCAAAACCGTTTCCACAGGGATATCTTTCATGTTGATGAAATATACAGACCATTGCGGCTCTGGAGCATCAAGCTTGTCGGGCACGATGGCAATAGCAATATTCTTCACATCTTCAATTGTAATGTCCTTCTTCATTGTTACATCAATGCTTGACTTGATTCACAATACTGTCTGCGATTTCCAAGTATGAATACAAATCAGGTGGCATGTGGTTGGTTCTTTCCTTGCTTTGTTGATGTCCCAGGCGCACGACAATAAGGTTATCCTCCGGAACCACCGCGATATACTGACCACGCATTCCCCGACAAGAGAAAAATTTCTTATTGGCATGCTCACCCAGCCACCAATGTAACCCATACCAGTTGCACGTTTCACCTTTGATATCGGGAATTCCGACAGGCGTGAGACAATTATTCACGAATGCGGGATCAAGAATGGTGTCCATTCCCCAAACACCATTTTGAAGGTAAAGTTTTCCAATGCGAGCAAAATCCCGCGGTGTTGCATAGAAACCACTAAACGTTTTTGCTAGTCCCTTCTCCTTGTCCAGGTTCCAGTGCGCATCATTTTCTGCTCCGATGCACGACCAAATCTTTTGGAAGAAATAATCGCTGATTGTTCTTCCCGTGGCCTTTTCGAGAATTAAACCCAGCAGAACCGTATTGCCGCCTTCGTAAGCCCACAAAGTGCCCGGTGCCCGCTCGACATTGAATTTCATTGTTTCAGTTTTCAGATCATCGCCATAATAACTACGCGCCATGTAGCCGAACGGACTACTATAGCTTTCCCCAAATGGAATTCCACTGGTCATTTGAAGAAGGTGACGTATAGTAAGTGTAGCGCCATGGCCTTCGCGAAACTCGGGTAGGAAATCTCCCACGGGTTGATCCAGACTTTTGAGGAAACCTTCCTGAACTGCCTTGCCCACAAGCATTGCGGTAAAACTTTTCGCCATAGAAAATGAATTCGATGAGGTCTTTTGGTCCGTGTGACCCCAGTACTTCTCGAAGAGCAACGCATCATCTTTAAATACCAGAAGTGCCGTTGTTTCCATTGAATCAAGCAACGGCAAATATTCCTCGGGAATTTTTCCAAGGTTATAACTTGCATGCATTGCCCATGGTTCAGAGTGATCTGCCTTGATCGTGCTTACATCGAAGTAAGACATATCGTCAATGTCGGGCTTGAATTTTCCAACAAAATAGGTCTTGGTGATCCCATTCAGCACATGCTTGTTGCCGGAGAAATAAAGTCCCAAAGCCGCAATAAGTATCAATGTGATGATGATGAAGAATATACTTTTAAGTATGCGCATATGGGTCGAAAATTATGTTGCAAATTAATTCCGTTCCTAGAACATAAAAAATGGTAGTTATGGCATAAGCACATAACGGCGTTTTCATCGGGTTGAGAAATATTAGCAAGATTTCCTTTCGTATACCTTGGCTTGTGCGCAAATTGCGGCCACAAAATTCAAACAGATGAAAATATCAAAGGGGACAAAAGTGGCGGTCAATTACAAATTACACGCTGATGGTCCGGACGGAGAATTAATTGAGGAGACCATAGTAGGTGAACCTTTTAGATTCGTTCTTGGGGATGAAGCATTGCTTTCGAAATTCGAAGATGTGTTGATGGGATTAGAAGTTGGTCAGAAATTTCAGGTAAGTATTAAAGCCGTTGATGCATACGGCGAAGAAGAGGAAAATCTCTATGTTGAATTTCCGAAGAGTGATTTCATGGAAGATGGAGAGCTTGACGATGAAATGTTTGAAGAGGGTGAAATCATACCAATGGAAACACCTGATGGCGAAGTACTCGAGGGTGTTATTTGTGAGGTGAAACTCAATTCTATAGTTCTCGACTTCAATCATCCACTTGCTGGAGAAGACCTGTACTTCGATGGAGAAGTCGTTGAGGTCGAATAAATCATCGACGACCTGTTGACAAACCTTTGCGAAGGTTGATGTACAAAGTTCAATCTTGATTTTCTTCGCTGCAGTAATTCCACATGTCAAAGTCATTATTTAAAACATCCGGTAGTGCCATTTCATCTTTCTCGACGATAGTCGGAATAACCCTTGTGCTAATCATGGTGGGCATTCTTCTGATCGTTGGATTGCTTGCCACATCATTATCGGATCACTACCGTGGACAAGTGGTTGTGCAAGTACTGATGAAAGAAGATGTTGCAGAACAGGATGTGTTGCAACTAAAAAAGCGCATTGATGGCGAAGCGTATACCGGCACTGCAACGTATACTTCAAAAGAAGATGCTGCGAAAATGATGCAGGAAGAACTGGGTGAAGAATTCGTTGCATTTCTTGGATACAATCCATTGCCGGCTTCCATAGACATCCGACTGAATCCATCGTTCGATCAGCAAGAAGGATTGCAAAGTGCTATTACTGAACTGGAAAAGAACCCTATTGTTCACGAAATAGTCTATCAGGAAAATTTGCTCACGCAAATGAATGCTAACCTTAGTAAATGGAGCATTGCGTTGATGATCATTGGAGCGCTCTTGCTCATTATTGCTGTAGTGCTGATCGTTAACACCATTCAACTCGCCATTTTTTCTCAGCGCTTTTTGATCAAAAGCATGCAACTCGTTGGTGCCACTTCTTGGTTTATTCAGAAGCCATTTCTGCGTAGGGGATTGTGGTATGGTTTCTTATCTTCTGTGTTTGCGCTAGCGCTGATTTTCGGTGTGATGTATTCTTTTCAAAATGACCTCAAAGACATCATTGACATACTTCGGGAACAAAACAGACTGCTAGTGCTCATCGGCGGTGTTTTCATCATCGGGCTCATCTTGTCGTGGCTTGCAACAGCCTATGCTGTA
>JAYTMF010000247.1:0-4103 GCA_043728755.1 Flavobacteriales bacterium | reverse complement strand
TCAAGTCGTTTTTTCGTAGTGAAAATGTCCAGTGGTTGCGATAGAGATGTCATCTCATCCACAAAACCGAGTTGCGAAAAAACTCACTAGAGATCTTTTTAGTGAGAAAACGCCGGTTTTTTACCCCTGGAAAAATGCGATTGAAAACCAACTGTGAATTTTACCTAACAAAAAAATCAGAATAAAAATTTTGTTCGGAAAGAACTGTTTGGAAAATTGGACAAAAAAAATTAGACAGAAAATTTGTCCAATTTTATTTGTCCAATTTGGACCAATGTAAAAAAGTAATGTGTGAAAGAAACAATACTCAAATCTTTGACAGAAGTACTGATGTCTTTAACTCGACTTCTTAATTCCTTGTCCCCTTTAAATCCAACACCATAATCACTTCATTGCGGATCATGTTGTCTCCGAGATCATCGAAAAATTTGTCTGAACCATAGCGAACATCAAATTGCGATCTATCGAACATAAAACCACCACTGATGTTCACGTTATTCATATTGGGTGTGATAACAAGGTTACAAGGTACTTCTTTCGTAATTCCTTTGATGGTCAGATTGCCTTTCACATCATATTGGATGGCATTCGTTGCAACGGAAGATGTAATTACATATTTAGCATCATTGAATTTTGAAGTACTGAAAAAGTCTTCACTCTTGAGGTGATTTTCAAGCTTCGTTTTGCCTTCACCGGTTTGATCATCCACCACGATGGATGTCATATCAAGTACGATTTCACCTGAAAGTTTTCCATCGGCAATTGTCAAAGTTCCTGAACGCAATCCAATTGTTCCGTTGTGTTTTTTACCAGTGATCTTTTCACCATACCAAGTGATCTTCGAGTTGGTTCCGGTGACAGAATATGAACCCGCTTCTGCTGATTTCAAATTTGTTGCTTCTGAAGCCTTTTGCAAAGTGATCATCGAAGTATCCTTAATTCCGGAAGCAGCGGCGATTTTACATCTCTGGTAATCGGCTTCGAATTTTGCATCCGAACGAAATTCTTTGCACTTCTTGTAGTCCGCACCGCTCATGTCCTGAACGGTTGCACAACTACATGCATCAAAATTCTTCAACGGTGAATTTTTAGAATCGGAACCACACGATGCAATGATCAAACATGTGATGGCAAGGAAAAGGGTAATCTTAATTTTCATAGTATTCAATTACTGAAATTTAATAATCGCAAATTATCACTCAATGCATTCTTTGAAGTTCATCTTCAGTGAGAGGACGCTCTTCCGTCGATACTTTGATGATGTCTTCTCCGTTGGTATGTGTAGTCGTTGTTGTAGTAACACGTGCTGTTTTACCATCCGGCAAAGACAATACTTCTACTTTTTTATCTGTTCCGGAATCAACCGTTGTATCCGTAACATTCATTGTAGTCATGCCGTTATCGTCTTTGATGATTTCGATTTTTTCTTCCATTCTGGTTTCACCCATTCCGTGGTGGCGACCTTCTTTCATCACTTGCTCACCCAACATTGGTGCTAGTGTTAAACCAACAAGGCAAGTCAATTTGATAAGGATATTCATCGAAGGTCCTGAAGTATCTTTGAAAGGGTCACCAACGGTATCGCCAACAACTGCTGCTTTGTGCGGCTCTGATTTTTTGTAGAAAATTTCCTTCTTACCGTTCACTTCAATCTCAACACCTTTCTCAAAAGATTTCTTCGCATTGTCCCATGCACCACCTGCGTTGTTTTGGAAAATGGCCCACATGACACCACTTACTGTAACACCGGCCATGTATGCTCCAAGTGCTTCTGCACCCATTACAAAACCAACGATGATCGGACTCACAATAGTGATAATACCCGGCAACATCATTTCGCGCAGAGCAGCTTTGGTAGAAATCTCAACACATTTTCCGTATTCAGGCTTGCCGGTCCCTTCCAGAATACCCGGAATTTCACGGAATTGACGACGAACTTCATTCACCATTTGCATCGCGGCTTTACCAACAGAATTCATTGCCAATGCAGAGAACACCACCGGAATCATTCCTCCAAGGAACAATGCCGCCAATACTTTAGCATCGAAAATGTTGATACCCTTAATTCCTGTAAACGTGACATAAGCCGCGAAGAGAGCAAGTGCCGTTAATGCTGCAGAAGCAATCGCAAAACCTTTACCGATCGCTGCTGTAGTATTACCAACTGAATCGAGAATATCTGTTTTCTCACGCACATCTGCTGGAAGTTCACTCATTTCAGCAACACCACCGGCATTATCGGCAATTGGACCAAATGCATCGATAGCGAGCTGCATTGCAGTGTTGGCCATCATGGCTGAAGCAGCGATACCAACGCCATAGAAACCTGCAAGTGCATATGCACCCCAGATCGCACCTGCGAAAAGGATCACCGGCATTGCCGTACTCAACATTCCCGTTCCAAGTCCGGCGATGATGTTTGTTGCTGCGCCTGTTGCGGATTTCTGAACGATGCCACGTACCGGCTTACCATTGAGTCCTGTGAAATATTCTGTAATAAATGAAATAGCAGCTCCTACAAACATTCCAATTAACGTCGCGAGAAATACGCGCATATTGGTTGTCACGGCAGTACCAAATTCACCATCATTAAATACGCTAATTGTCATTGTCTCAGGAAGACACATCATGATCAACACATATGATGCGATCAGCGATAGTATGATAGATGACCAGTTTCCAAAGTTCAAAGCGCGCTGTACGCCCGTGGTGTCTTGCTTTGCTGTGTCACTTATGCGAACGAAATAGCTGCAAATGATAGATGCAAATAGACCGACAGCTGCTATCAACAACGGAAGAATGATTGGACCAATTCCACCGAAGTTGTCTGTGAAGTTGTCACCGCCATTGCTCTGTATAAGATAATTTCCAAGTACCATGGAAGCGAGAACGGTTGCTACATATGAACCGAATAAGTCAGCGCCCATACCGGCTACGTCACCAACGTTGTCACCAACGTTGTCAGCAATCGTTGCCGGATTGCGTGGATCATCTTCAGGAATACCAGCTTCAACTTTTCCAACGAGGTCAGCACCTACGTCTGCAGCTTTGGTATAGATACCGCCACCAACACGTGCAAACAAAGCAATACTTTCAGCTCCTAAAGAGAAACCTGCGAGTACTTCTAGTACTTGCGTCATCAATTGATTCGACGTCCAAACTTGGCCGTCAATCGTTTGTGGCGCCCATGTTCCTTTCATGAAATAAGTGAAGAAAAGGATGAAGAGCATGCTCAATCCTAAAACTGCAAGACCGGCAACGCCAAGACCCATGACTGTGCCGCCTGTGAAGGAAACTTTAAGTGCCTGCGCTAGCGAAGTTCTTGCTGCTTGTGTTGTGCGAACATTTGCCTTGGTAGCGATGCGCATACCAAAGAATCCCGCAAGTGCGCTGAAGAAACATCCGATGACAAATGCGACAACTATCAACCAGTGTGATGTTGCAACTACTTGTGAAAGGATTCCCAAACCGATACCGGCTACGACTACGTAGATGGCAAGGATGCGGTATTCAGCTTTGAGAAATGACATTGCACCTTCGGCTATGTAGCCGGCGATTTCTTTCATGCGGTCAGTTCCCGCATCTTGTTTGGTAACCCATGCTGATTTCATGGCCATAACGATGAGGGCAAGAACGCCCAAGGCTGGAACTAAATAAATAAGATTATTCATTGATATGATAGTAAATAATGGTTTCTATGTCGGTTGCAAATTCACCACGTTCGACATCGAACAAAGGAATTTCGGGGCGCGAATATACATCGAGGGTCTATTTTGTAAAGCATTGATATTGAGCCTTAATTTAAGCGTGCAACCCTGCGCTGTTCTCGTCCGTCTTCAACTCGCCTTACAACCTTAACATACACCATAGATGAAAACATTTTTATTTTTTCTCGCTTTCTCATCGGCAACTATTTTCGCTACGAGTCAGTGTGATATTTTACCAGTGATCAGCCAGCAACCTAGCACATGCGCAGAATCTTCACTCTTGTTTTTCGGTTACGCAACTATCAATTGTGTCAATTGGACTAACATTGATTATACATGGACAGCGAACAATGCCTCCGGTGAAATTGTATCCGCAACTCAATCGGGAAATGTGAT
>JAYTMF010000246.1:0-6211 GCA_043728755.1 Flavobacteriales bacterium | reverse complement strand
CGCTGTCGTGCATTGCGTTCCCCTTTGTTATAAGACTCGACGATATATCCGAGGGAGCGCAATATTTCAATGACACCTTCATTCCCCGGTAAATGCGCGCAGCCCATGCCTGAGAGCATTGATTTACCTGATTTGAGAACACTGTCGATGTTGTGAACAAAAACCTTGTTTCGCTCGATCAGAATGTATTTATCGAAAGAAGGTGAAGACGTTCGCTTGTTCAATGAATCGATCAAATCAAGATCCTGCCTTCGATAGGCCGGTTCGAACTGAGCTTGGAGATCCATCATTTCCTTTCGGTCCTTCTCGTCGTACTCTTCGTAATGTCGCTCTCTTTTTTCCGCCTGTGACGCCAGTTTGATGAAATGATCCGATTGCGCATAGGTCTCGAGGCCCATGGTTTCCTTTCCCAATTTTTTTCCGGTCTGATAGATATACATATCCAGCCAGGTGTCCTCTTCAAAATCAGCTTCAAAACCATAATCCCCGTAGCGAAAAAGCAAATAATTCAGCAGCGCGGGATCGTAGATCATGGCGTTCTTCACTTTTTCCTGAACATCGGCTTGGATTCTGAAATGGTCCTTCAGCGCCGGAAGCGCGGCCTCGTATTCGTATCCAAAGCCATACTCCGTGCTCCATGAATTTTCAGCATGAGCGTACCATGAGGAACTTTGATCATCAAAGATGGCCTTGAGCCATGCTTCAGGCTCCAATTCGAGGGCTACCACATCGACCTGACCAATGGCCTGATAAAATTGATCTCCCAGGTGAAAGGCCATTTTCCCACTGATGTGCATGGTACCATATAAATATGAGGGCTTTTTCATTCCGTTGCCAGACACCTTCCACATGAGGCTTTGATACTTATCCTGAGAGAAAGAAGAAAAGGCTGTAGTGACGAAGCAAAGAAGCAATAAAAGGAATTTCGGAATGGTCATCTATCAGCTTTTCAGGTGTAAGCACAGCAGAACAGCATTCGTGCGCTTCAGGGCAAAAATAACCTTATGCGGGCTGTACAGATGGCAGGCTGAAAACAAAACTTTTCTATTTGGGTAATTCTTGTATTTTTGCGCCCGCGAAAATTATAGATTTCATGTCAAAACAAACTACCAAAAAGGCCGAAACCATTGTTGACGTTCAACAGGTTTATACCCGCACAGAAATGTTTCTAGAGAACAACCGCAAAGCACTTAGTGTTGGGCTTATAGCCTTCATTGGACTTTTCGGAGGATTCATGGCGTATCAATATCTCTATAAAAAACCGAAGGAAGTAGAGGCAGGCAATGCTGCTATCCGAGCCGATCTTTGGGCTGAGCAGGATTCACTGGAATGGGCTGTAATGGGTCAGGGTGAGTTTGAAGGATACGAGTCTATTGCTTCCAAATTCAGCGGAACGAAAGTGGCTATGCGCGCGCACTTCTGGTGTGGTGTTTACTTTCGCGACAACAAAGCAGATTATGCGGCGGCATTGGAGCATTTCAAGCAAGCTGATTTTGATGATGAAGCTGTGGGTGTGGAAGTGACGGGTTGCGTAGGCGACATGTATGTCATGACCGGCGATATCGAGAAAGGCGCTTCTTGGTTAGAGAAAGCAGCGAAGCAAGCCAACAGCAGCGAAAGCCGCGATTTCACAGGACCTATTTATGGTCTCAAAGCAGCGAAAGCCTACATGGAACTCGGTAAGAACGACAAAGCAGTCTCTTTGCTGCAGTATATCGTAGACAATTATGATAAGAAAGGTCAGGAGTATGGCGAGTCAGAGAAACTTCTGGCATATCTGAATGCGATGGGTTAAACGCCATGTCCACAAAAAATTTATCTGAATACAATTCATCTAACCTTCCCGATGCCGGCAGCATGCGCATCGGGATTGTTGTTTCTGAGTGGAACCATGAGATCACTGATAACCTGTTGAAGGGTTGTCTTGATACACTGAAGGCCTGCGGAATTAAGGACGAATTCTTACATATAGTGAAAGTACCCGGCAGTTTTGAATTGGCGATAGGAGCACAAATGCTATTGGAGAACAGGCGTTGCGAATCGGTGATCTGTTTGGGTTGTGTGATCAAAGGCGAAACTCCACACTTCGACTTCGTTTGTCATTCCACAGCACAAGCCATTCAAAATGTAGCTTCGAAATTCAGTAAGCCTGTCATATTCGGTTTGCTTACAGATAACACTATGGAACAATCCCTTGCACGCAGCGGCGGTGCAATGGGCAACAAAGGCGTCGAAGCAGCAGTGACAGCGATTAAAATGGTGGATGTGAAGCGTAAGCTCGAGAAGCAGGACTAGGTCCAAGTTCGGAGTCACTGATAGTCCGGTAAAAGTATGAAATGAATAAATAAATGGAGGCCGTTAAGCCTCCTCAATGTGTTTCATTTTGACTTTGCGACCAATACCAACCACATGAGTAAAAGTAGCTTTTACTGATTCTTTCGAAGTTGACAAGTAATACCGATTGGACTATTATACCAATGTGATTTATGAAACAGTCCAATGTTTGAGAAATCAAACAGCGGTATTACACTTGTCTAATCGGTATAATGGCGCGTTGTAACCTATTTACGACTTGTAAATTTCGAAAGAATCAGATTAAGAATTTCGCCGTGTGAAATGCATTAATTCATGCAGTTAAGCAAAGCGTCCTGCACTTTTATCACTATTTCGTTGCAGCCGTTTTTCACTTTAAGATTGAAATCGGAGGGTGCAAACGACAGCATGAAATCCAAACGAAAATTGCAAAGAGGGGCGCCATTGAGATTGCTTTCGGCTACGCGAGGCGCGTAGAAATATTTATACCTGACTGGAATTTTCTTATCGATGCCATTGCATTTTATTTCACTCATAAAAGTGAATTCCTGACCATTATCTGCGCTGGATTTAAAATCAAGATCAGGGATGGATAGGTGCGTGTGCATTAGGAATGTCAGCCCATCATCTTCGGTTTCGAATAAAACTGAATCCGGCGTCATGCCTTCTGCAGTGATCTCAAAAATGTCAGTGTTCAATTCGAGATTGTTGGTGCGTTCATTATAGTTGACTATGCCCCGCTCGTTGTCCCAAAGACACATTTCGCCACCACAGACGCATGCAATCAGAATTGGTGTTGATTGCCTCATCTGACCATTAAAGCGAATATTCACAAGGAGCAATGCGAATACAAAAAGGATTTTCGTGATTCTCATGTCACTGGATTTAGGAGATAATCTTTAGCAGAATACCTAGTTTTAAAGGTAAGGTATAAAACTCAAGATTCGGGATTTAATATTCAGGGAAAGGAAGTTTGAATGGCGTAGGGATTGATCAGGATTGCTACAAATTGAAATGATGATGATGGGGGTAAACAAAAGAGGCCGCCCTTGCGAGACAGCCTCAATTGAATGATTAGACATTAAGATTATCTGGCAATACCTACGGCACGTTTCTCACGGATCACCGTTACGCGCACTTGACCCGGATATGTCATTTCTGTTTCTATTTTGCTTGCAAGACTTACCGCCAATGCATCTGCCTGCTCGTCGCTGATGCGATCAGCTTCAACCATCACGCGCAGTTCGCGCCCGGCCTGAATCGCAAACGCTTTCGACACGCCTGGATTTTCAAGGGCAAGGTTTTCGAGGTCACGCAATCGTTGGATATATGCTTCGACCACTTCGCGTCTTGCACCGGGACGTGCACCACTGATGGCATCACATACCTGAATGATTGGCGACAAAAGAGTTTTCATTTCGATCTCATCGTGGTGAGCTCCGATTGCATTGCAGATATCGGGTTTCTCGCCGTATTTCTCGGCGAGCTTCATGCCTAATATTGCGTGAGGCAATTCGCTTTCGTCGTCGGGAACTTTTCCAATATCATGCAGCAAACCGGCACGTTTCGCAGCCTTTGGATTGAGTCCAAGTTCGCTGGCCATCGTTGCACAAAGGTTTGCTACTTCGCGTGAGTGCTGCAATAGATTTTGTCCGTAAGAGGAACGGTATTTCATTCTTCCTACCATTCGGATCAATTCAGGGTGCAATCCATGGATGCCCAGTTCGATTGTGGTGCGTTTACCGATCTCTACAATTTCTTCGTTGATATTCTTGGTCACTTTCGCCACCACTTCCTCGATACGCGCCGGGTGAATACGTCCGTCCGTTACAAGTTGGTGCAGCGATAGTCGGGCAATTTCCCTACGCACAGGATCAAAGCAAGACAACACAATGGCTTCCGGTGTATCGTCCACGATGATCTCAACTCCCGTTTCTGCTTCAAGTGCGCGGATATTTCGTCCTTCTCTGCCAATGATACGGCCTTTGATTTCGTCGTTTTCAATGTTGAAAACTGACACGCTGTTTTCAACGGCATGTTCCACCGCAGTGCGTTGGATGGTCTGGATCACAATTTTCTTTGCTTCCTGATTGGCTTTCAACTTTGCTTCATCTACGATACTCTGAATTTGTCCGGCTGCGGCGTTGCGAGCATCTTCCTTCAGCTGTTCCATCAATTGCGTTTTGGCATCTTCAGCTGACATTTTAGCCATTTCCTGCAACAAACCAATGGCTTTCTGATTGTTCTTGTCTAGCTCAGTCTGTTTGCGCTGTGAATTTTCAATCTGCTTGTTGAGATTTTCTTTGTACGATTCCAGTTCTTTTTCCTTGCGTTTGAACTGCTCCTGGTGTTGTGAAGCTTCTCTTTCGCGGCTCTTCAATTTGTCTTCACCTTGCTGAAGTCTTTTGTTGCGCTCTCTCACCTCATTTTCATGCTGATTCTTCAGCTCGAGAAATTTCTCTTTGGCTTGTAGGATTTTCTTTTCTTTCAAAGTTTCTCCTTCATTCGTTGCTTCTGAAAGGATGCTTTCTTTCTTCGTCTTCAAAACATTATTGAATACGAACCAGGTGATCAAACCACCTACCGCTACTCCTGACAGCGCCGCAACGATTACATAAATCAAGTCGTTCATTTCACTGTTTGTTATTTATTGATAGTATAATAAAAATGTCCGGCCTGTTTTATCAGGTCAGTTTGGCAAAGAATAAAATAGGAATAGTGAATGGATGGATCAGCTGAGAAACTGATCCAGTTGATTTTCCAGAATAAGTAGATCCGCAGATATGTCGGTGGGCACTTCAACTTTCTCCACGACGAGCTCAACAACTCGCTCTGCGTGGGCCTCTTGCTGCAACTGAACTTTTGCCGACATCTGCAGGGCTGCCATAGCGAGCAAGTCCTGTTTATCTTTTACTGCGTAATTCTTCTGAAAAATCTGTATGCTCTCATCAATGGCCTGCTCTGCTTTTCGAATGCCAGCTTCTTCCAGTTCACTTACGGTGAGAGGATATGTGCGGCCTGCAATGTTTACTTTAATAGAAACTTCGCTCATGTCTGCAATGCTTTATTTGTTGAGAAGCGTTATGCACTCATCTATTTCCTTTACCAACTCATTGATTCTTTGCCGTGTGGCGCCCCTGAATTCTTCTTCAGGAGCAACCGCCAATGAGCGGGCATTTACCATTTCGCTGGATTTTTCAATCAATTCTTCAATCTGAGCTTGCAATTCCTTATTGATTAGGTGCATCGCTGCGTTTTCCTCTTTTAGCCGCATCACCTGATGATCCAGACTACGCTTTGATTCACCCAGCTGTGATATTTTGCCGGCAATGCGCTCCAGTATTTGGTTCTGCTCCATTCAGAAGGTTTTTGAAATGATTTGAAAAACAACGTTTGGTGGTCAAATGTAGAAGTTTCTCTCGAAACAACAACCTTCTTTTTTCCTAGAACAGGTGTTGATATTTCAAATCTTACACCACCAACCTTATAGGTATGCTTGTTGACTTTCGCATGATATGTTTTCAAGTTATACCAATGTGATTTATAAAACAGGCCAATGTTTGAGAAATCATACAGTGGTAAATGCCGATGTATACAATTGTTTAGTTCAATCTGGCGAAGCAAAGATTGGACTATTACACTTGTCCAATCGGTATTACAGCCGGAATAGAATGAGCAGAGCCATCATCTTAATGATCTGGATGATATTGGTATATGGTAAAGCTATGTTCGGCCAGATCAAGGAGTACCCAAAAGATTATTTCAGATCTCCCCTTGAGATTCCGTTGAATTTGTCAGGGAATTTTGGCGAGCTTCGTACAAATCACTTCCATGCCGGCATCGACATTAAGACTGAACAGCGCGAAGGGTTGAAAGTGTTGGCAGTGGCTGACGGCTA
>JAYTMF010000245.1:0-3055 GCA_043728755.1 Flavobacteriales bacterium | reverse complement strand
CCGGTACGTCCCACCTGATAAGTGATCTTTTTCAATTTCGTACTGACCGTTTCAGCTTTGAATTTATATGCTATCGCCCACCGTGGACTTTTCGCAGTCATGCCGAGTTCTTCTTGCTGCGAATAGCTATTCACTTTTATAACGATACCGTCAATTTCAAAAGGGAGCTCATACCGGGCTTTGTCCCAATGTGAAATGAACGACATGATGCCTTCCAGCGAAGTGGTCTTATCTATATATCGCTTTTCGTGCGGCGGTGCTTTGAATCCCCACTCCGAAGCATGTATGATTGCATCATAGTGATTGTCGTAAGACAGATCCTCTCCATAAACAGAATACAGAAAACAATCCAACCGGCGTTTGGCAACTTCGGAACTGTCCTGTTGTTTGAGCGTACCCGCTGCTGTGTTGCGTGGATTCGCATAAGGCTCTTCACCATCATCGACACGCTCTTTGTTGATGCGGTTGAATTCTTCTAGTGGCAAAAAAACTTCCCCTCGAATTTCAAATTCTCCGGGATGATTTCCTCGCAGTGATAGCGGAATGGACTTGATCGTTCGCACGTTGGTCGTGATGTCCTCACCGCTTTCGCCATCACCTCTAGTGGCGCCGCGAATAAGTTTTCCGTTTTCATAGGTCAATGAAATCGCAAGTCCATCGTATTTCAATTCCATCACATATACAACTTCACTTACCGAAAAAAGATCCCCGTCTGCGCTGAGTCCCTTGTGCACACGTCCTTCCCAGTCTCTAATTTCTTCTATGCTGTATGTATTGCTGAGTGAAAGCATGGGATACTTGTGTTTCACTTTTTCAAACTTGTTGGTGATGTCGCCGCCTACTCTTTTAGTCGGAGAATTCGCATCTGATAATTCAGGAAATTGCTGTTGAAGTTTTTCAAGTTCATTGAGTAAAAGATCAAAATCATAATCTGAAATGGATGGATCGTTCAACACATAATACCGATGATTGTGATCATTCAGCGCTTTGGTCAATTCGCTGATACGCGTACTTGCTTCTTCCAATTTCATGTGGCCAAATTATACCAATGTGATTTATAAAACAGACCAATGTTTGAGAAATCATACAGTGGTAAATGCCGATTGATACAAGTGTTTAGTTCAATCTGGCAAAGCAAAGATTGGACTATTACACTTGTCCAATCGGTATTAAACCCCATTCTACGTCTGCTGCAGAGGAATCACTGAGTTGCCGGATATTAGGTTTTAACTCTAATATTCCAATCGCACATCTTTATCCCAAATGTTTTTAACCAATCTCCCAACCTTGATCCTCAGGCGCGCTATCGCCACAGGGGCATTGTAAACAGGCCGAACTTCCATCGGAGTATTGGACATGAAACGATATCCATAACCGAAACCTAAACTGCACCACCACGTCAAATGATAATATCCCGTCGTTGAAATTTCAAATGGATTTACTGATCGTGATGGCAATGCCTGCCAAAGCTGATTATTCGCTGTGCGATATTTACCATTGATCTCACCTTTGCCCACGTGCACTGTTGCTGACCATTCCCATTTCGGATGAAAATAAAGTACACGCTCGTAAAAAACTGATGCATATGACAGATTCAAAACAGCGTCGTTGATGTTCGGATTGATTTCCCTTAGAGATGACATGTGAACACCATTTCCAAGACCGTACAATCCGATACCAAAGCGATGTACGCGACGATATTCAATTCCCATTCGCAATCCCGCAAGTCGTGCAGTTGTGTTGCTTATCAGCGTAAGTCGCGTGTCCAGTGTAAAATCAAATTTCTGCTTTTGAAATAATGTGTTCAGCTCCTTCTTACCGGTGATGATCCACACGGTGTCATGATAGGGCTCGGAATATGTCGACATGCGACCATTCAACTGACCGGACATACCAAGAACGGTGCTTAAACCTATAAAGAGAAAAACGATTTTCAAGGGATACAAAAGTAATTATGCAGTTAAACTATTGAATCGACACATTACAAATATCTAACAATCAAATCTGGAAATTCATCTGCCCAAACGTTTATGACAGAAAAAAAATAAGACGGATTTTCTCAACGAAACAATGTCACATGTCCTCGCCTCTGGCCTGCAATGCCTTTATTGGTCGTGTATCTGATGTCGTATTGATACACCCCATCCTGCGCGTAGTACTCGCTATTGTTGACGTCTCCTTTCCATGGCACTTTGCTGCTGTCGGTAAAAAAAATATAGCGCCCCCAACCATCGAAAATCCAACACTCGAATTTTATGAGATTATAGCTATTAAAGAAGAGCACATCATTCACTCCATCGCCATTAGGAGTAAAGGCATTCGGTATGAAAATGAGATAATCACATTCGTCAAAAGTGATACGAACTGTATCTGTTGCAAATCCACATTCGTTAGACACATTTATAAAGTACTTGATTTTCACGCCTGATTTTTTGGGTATGGCCAATGTTCCGGATAGCAAACACTGAATATCCGATAAACAGCGCTAATGTTACCAATGTCGCAAAATGGAGATTGTACGAAACGTGTATATCAAATTCGATATTTGGTAGGTAGAAAATAACCATGTTGATGAGATTGCGACCTTGCATCATCTGGTTGTGATCAACTTCCCCACAAAAATACCGCTAAGGCCGATGCAAAGGGTTATTCGTTTTTTTTCATCACAATTGGAAACTGGATTTCGGTCGAAATGTGCAATTCTTCTAAACTGTCTTGGAATTGCGCCAAAGTTAACGGGCCAATCAGTCCGTTCTTATTTTTCCAATTCATACCACCATCTAGGGTTGGTAGTATATAGTAATTCACCAATTCCATGTTTGGTGGGTATGCGAAAGTTCGTGGGTGTTGCTTTACAAATAGATATTCTTCATTATAGCCAACCTCGAACACCATAGCGTGGATTACGGTACCATAATTATGCGTATGTGTTTCGCCGTAGGACAAAGTACATGCGTCTTTAGAATCGGTAGCAACAAAGTAGTAATTACCTACAATATGTTTTTCAATAGCGAAGCCGTTGCAACCGAATAATATAGATAGAACAAATATGAAT
>JAYTMF010000244.1:0-2880 GCA_043728755.1 Flavobacteriales bacterium | reverse complement strand
CGCGATTATTACGAAAAAACCGGATTCAAAGTGGGTTTCAAACCCGCCGGAGGAATACAAAAAGCAAAACAGGCCATCGACTGGCTCATCCTGATGAAGGAAGAATTGGGCAATGATTGGTTGTCTCCGGATCTCTTCAGATTTGGCGCAAGCACATTGCTAAGTGATGTAGAAAGACAATTGGAACATTTTGTGACGGGCAGATATTCTGCTTCTTATCGTCATCCGATGGCCTAACAAAAAATTAAAACGAAAATGAAAGTGAAGAATATTTTCCATACCATGGAATATGGAGTAGCACCTGAGAGCGCTACAGCAGCTAACGAGTGGCTATACATGCACGAGAGCAAATTCAATTTGTTCATAGATGGTAAATGGGTAGCACCATCTTCAAAGAAACATTTCAAGAGTGTAAATCCGGCGAATAAAAAAGTGCTTGCGGAAATCGCAGAAGCAAGTCCTGCTGACGTGAACAAAGCAGTAGCCGCTGCGAAGAAAGCACTACCAAAATGGGTGAAACTCGGCGTGCACGGAAGAGCACGCTATCTATACGCCATCGCCCGCCAAATTCAAAAACACGCGCGCATGTTTGCTGTGTTGGAATCCATGGACAATGGAAAACCCATTCGCGAAAGCCGCGATATTGATATTCCACTTGCAGCGCGCCATTTCTATCACCACGCAGGATGGGCACAATTGCGTGACACAGAATTCAAAGACTATAAAGAAGTGGGTGTGATCGCTCAAATTATTCCATGGAATTTTCCAATGCTTATGCTCGCGTGGAAAATTGCGCCTGCATTGGCAATGGGAAATACTGTTGTGTTGAAGCCCGCAGAATTCACTTCACTCACAGCGTTGTTGTTTGCAGAAATCTGCGAGCAAATTGGATTGCCCGCAGGTGTTGTGAATGTGATCACCGGTGCCGGTGAAACAGGTGCAGCGATGGTCGATCATCCCGATGTAGATAAAGTGGCGTTCACCGGGTCTACAGATGTAGGTCGCATTATCAGAAGAGCAACAGCTGGAACAGGTAAAAAAATATCACTCGAGCTTGGCGGAAAATCTCCGTTTATAGTTTTCGACGACGCCGATCTTGATGGTGTGGTGGAAGGTGTTGTGGATGCCATCTGGTTCAACCAAGGCCAAGTATGTTGCGCCGGTTCTCGCCTTCTCGTACAAGAATCGATAGCAGAAAAATTGTACAAAAAGATCCGCACGCGTATGGAAAAATTGCGTGTCGGTGATTCCCTTGATAAGAGTGTCGACATAGGTGCGATCATCGATCCTACACAACTCAAGAATATTGAAAAGCTCGTGAAAAAAGGTGTGGATGAAGGCGGTCAGATGTGGCAGCCATCATGGAGTTGCCCAACAGATGGTTACTTCTACCCTCCTACTTTATTTACAGATGTGACTCCAGCTTCGACCGTTGCACAAGTAGAAATTTTCGGACCGGTGTTGGTTGCCATGACATTCCGCACACATCCAGAGGCGATCAAACTAGCGAACAATACACGCTACGGTTTGGCCGCAAGCATCTGGACAGAAAACATCAATCTTGCATTGGATGTAGCACCTAAAATAAAAGCCGGTACAGTATGGATCAATTGCACAAATGTTTTTGATGCAGCATCAGGATTTGGCGGATACCGTGAATCTGGATTTGGAAGAGAAGGCGGAAAAGAAGGATTGTACGAATACCTCAAATTGAAATCCGACGATTTACATATTGCACCGAAAAAAATAATTGCCGTTAGCAAAGGAAAACAAGTTGCAGCAACAAACGGAATTCCAACCATCGATCGCACAGCGAAAATGTACATCGGTGGAAAACAAGGAAGACCGGATAGCGGTTACAGCATGACCATCCAAGGCGCCAATGGAAAAGCCATTGCAGAAGTTGGACAGGGAAATAGAAAAGACATTCGCAATGCTGTTGAAGCAGCACATGCAGCAGAGTCATGGTCGGGAATGACAGGCCATGCACGAGCGCAGGTGTTGTTTTATCTTGCAGAAAACTTAGCGGTACGCGAAGAAGAATTCGCCAATAGACTTATTCAACTCCGCGGAGTTACTAAAGCGGAAGCGCTGAAAGAAGTGAGTTTGTCCATACAAAAAATTTACACATTTGCAGCATACGCTGATAAATATGACGGCAATGTTCACCATACGACCACACGCAATGTGACCCTCGCCATGCCTGAAGCACTTGGTGTCATCGGCATTGTTTGTCCTGATCATTCACCACTGCTTGGATTTATTTCCACCGTGATTCCTGCCATCGCAATGGGCAATCGCGTTGTTGTAGTGCCTTCAGAAACATCACCGTTGAGTGCGACAGATATGTATCAGATTTTCGAGACATCAGATGTTCCAGGAGGTGTGATCAATATCGTTACAGGCAATCAGGATGAGCTCGCCGGAGTTTTGGCGAATCACGATGATGTTGATGGATTGTGGTACTTCGGAACGAAAGAAGGAAGCAAGATGATCGAACATGCCGCAGCAGAAAACATGAAACGTACGTGGGTTAATTTCGGTAAGCAGCGCGATTGGCAAGAAGAAAGCCAAAGCACGAATGAGCAGTTTTTGCGGAGATCGACGGAGATAAAAAACATTTGGATTCCCTATGGCGAGTAGTTTCGGAACGCCGAGATACGCAGAGGAGCAGAGTCCTAAAGAATCCTTTCGAGTACCGTCTCAATAAGCCGTTCCACGTCCTTCCTATAATCTTCACTGAATTCCTTGCGCACACGATTGGCGATGATGGCGCATACAGTGCACGCATCGTGACCGAGTAAATTGCTCAATCCATACAATGCTGAAGTTTCCATTTCGAAATTGGTGATGCGATAATTTTCAAATGCAAAACTCTCG
>JAYTMF010000243.1:0-7850 GCA_043728755.1 Flavobacteriales bacterium | reverse complement strand
TCTCTTGCCGGTAGTACGGGATTTAAATCAAACTCCAGTTCGTAATAATTCATGCAAATGATTTGATGATGGTTGCGAATTCCTTTCCTTTCAAAGATGCACCACCAACCAATGCTCCGTCAACATTTGGGCAAGCAAAAAGCTCTTCACTATTTATTGCGCTTACGCTACCACCATACAATATCGAAATTTCATTGGCCAATGGTTCTCCGAAGTGCGTGATCAAAGTATCTCTTATGAATCCATGCATTTCTTCTGCCTCACTGCTTGATGCTGTCACACCTGTACCAATGGCCCATACCGGTTCATAAGCGATCACCACATGTTTCATTTCTTCAGGCTTCAAATGAAAAAGAGCATGTTCTACTTGATGCAACACAGCAATAAAATGCTTCTTGGCATTGCGCTGTTCTATAGATTCACCACAACAAAAAATTGGATTGACTTTGTTTCGAAGACAGGCATCAATTTTTCTCGCTATGAGTTCATCGGTTTCATGATAATACAGGCGACGCTCGCTGTGACCGATGATGCAATAGCCAATATTCATCGAGTGGAGCATAGCAGGACTGATCTCTCCGGTGAACGCTCCGTAATCGTGATGGCTACAATTTTGAGCAGCCAGCGTGAAATATGGATTCTCAATCATCCCCAGATTAGCGAGATAGAGCGACGGGGGCGCGAGTATCACTTTTACGTCTTTTGGTAATTCGTCGCGATACTGTTCCAGATTCATGACAAGTTCGATGGCTTCATCGATGTCCTTGTTCATTTTCCAGTTGCCGGCAACTATTTTTTGGCGCATGATTTTGGCTTATTGGTTTGAGATTGCGAATTTAGTGGGTAGTAAGTCATTCTGTCATCGGAGTATTGGACATTCAACAACTGTCCTTGGGGCATGTCAACAGAAGATGACTATGGCCAATGCGATCATGGCTGGAACAGCTTGAATAAAAAAAATCCTTCGTCCTGCGGTGATAGCGCCGAAACAACCGGCGATAATTACACAGGAAAGAAAAAAAACCGCCACTTTCCTACCCCAAATATCATCATCAATCATCGCAGACCATATCAAGCCTGCCGCTAGAAAACCATTGTACAGACCCTGATTGGCGGCTATAGTTTTCGTGGGAGTGAACAATTCTTCCTTCATG
Organism: Flavobacteriales bacterium; assembly: GCA_043728755.1. Taxonomy (GTDB): domain Bacteria; phylum Bacteroidota; class Bacteroidia; order Flavobacteriales_D; family Sanyastnellaceae; genus JAIBBG01. The sequence continues at coordinate 6,696 of JAYTMF010000243.1, read as the reverse complement.
GCTCCGCGAAAAGCCCGTTTGCCATGCGTTTCCCATGCAAACATTTCCAGCCACAAAATGTATAGGTGTTCAATGGCAACGAAGGAGATCATCATTAAGGCTGCTGTGGTCATGATTCGTGAGATTTGATTATAGTGCTAAACTAATAAGAATGATTTTGGCATACACATATCCTATGTCATGTCAAAATCAGGTGTATACAGCATGGGATCGATTCAATTGTGTTTTTAATTAATGGATTTCACAATGAAATAGAAATAGAAACACATTTCAATTTGATCAGGGAAATGAATCATCCAAGGTGGGTGCTTGAGCACCTGTTGATTGGCCGCAGGATAACAACATTTCGCAAGCTTGGATAGTCCGATCAGAAAGTCATCCGTATTTTTGCGCCCTAAAATCAAATGAATGAAAGAGGTCTTTATTGTTGCCGCTGTCCGCACGCCACTTGGTAGTTTCGGAGGTGCTTTGTCATCGGTTTCAGCTACAAAACTTGGTGCTGCAGCTATTAAGGGCGCGATCGATCGTGTTGGACTCGATCCAAAAGAAGTGAATGAAGTCATCATGGGCTGCGTACTTCAGGCGAATCTTGGCCAGGCACCTGCTCGACAGGCTGCGAAATTTGCGGGATTGCCTGATGAAGTACCTGCTACAACAGTCAACAAAGTTTGCGCTTCGGGAATGAAGGCGATCATGCAAGGTGCACAAAGCATCATGCTTGGCGATAATGATGTGGTAATAGCGGGTGGAATGGAAAGCATGAGCCAGGTTCCTTTTTATTCAGAAAATCTGCGCTGGGGAAATAAATACGGCAATGTGAACATGATTGATGGTGTTGCAAAAGACGGACTCACAGATGTGTATCACAACTACGCCATGGGCAATGCTGCGGATATGTGCGCCAAGGAATGCAATATTTCGCGCGAAGACCAGGATGCTTTCGCCATTGAAAGCTACAAGCGCTCAGCCGCGGCATGGGCCGCAGGGAAGTTTACCGAGGAGGTTATTCCGGTAAGCGTAACAGGGCGCAAAGGCGATGTGATCATAGTGAGTGAAGATGAAGAGTATAAGAATGTGAATTTCGATAAAGTAGCCGGACTGCGCCCTGCATTTAGCAAAGAAGGTACTGTGACGGCAGCCAATGCGAGCACCATGAATGATGGAGCAGCAGCCGTGATATTGATGAGCAAAGAAAAAATGGAATCGCTTGGATTAAAACCCATCGCGAAAATTCGTGGTTACGCGGATGCAGAACAGGCACCCGAATGGTTCACCACTACTCCATCCAAAGCGTTGCCAAAGGCAGTAGTGAAAGCCGGTTTGAAAATGACCGATCTGGAATATGTCGAGCTCAATGAAGCATTTTCAGTAGTAGGGATTGTGAACAGTCAGAAGATGTCACTCGATCCTTCCAAGGTGAATGTGCATGGCGGTGCTGTTTCACTTGGACATCCGCTAGGATGTTCAGGAGCGAGAATCATCGTGACGTTGATCAACGTTCTTGCGCAGAACAACGCCAAGATTGGTGGTGCGGGAATTTGCAACGGAGGTGGTGGCGCGAGTGCTATGGTGATCGAGAAGTTGTGATAATACCGAATGAACAAGTGTAATAGTCCAATCTTTGCTTCGCCAGATTGAAATAAACACTTGTATCCATCGGCATTTACCACTGTATGATTTCTCAAACATTGGACTGTTTTATAAATCACATTGGTATAAACTGACCGAGTAATACTGCTGGTATTGCCGCCTATTTAGCAGCATACATTTCACGTTAGAAAAACGAAATATGCAAAAATTTCATTTGAAATACGATTCTGTCATCTCAAAGGAATCGTATCATTTCTCTTGACAAAAATCAAGTATCGTAAGAACAATGGAATAGTGACCGAATAAAAATGGGTCGATGTATTGAAGTTGTGATTACTTCTTTTGTTCCCTTTTCGCTTTTACTTCATCTGAATTGAGCAATTGAATTTCCGCTTCCTGTCCGTTCGGACCGTACTCACCTTGCCAACCTTGATAACCCGGATCATTCCTGGTGGGGAAGACCACATCAAAAAATGAAGAGTTGTCTATTGATGTAACGCGTCCGCCCAAACCGCCCATACCGCCTGCGCCACCTTCGCCTCCAAGGTTATTGATGTGAATTTGTGGAAGATATTTTTCTGCCTTGACATCGCAAAAGATGATCAGTTTAGCTCCCTTGCCACCAACACCGCCATTGCCGCCATTGCCACCGATGCCACCCAAGGAATTCACGTTTATACCTGCATCTCCTCCTCTTCCTCCTTGTCCGCCATTGCCTCCTTTTCCGCCACGAATGTCTAATTCAAATTTTCCGATGCCCGGATTAAGTGAGAATTGTTTCTGTTCTTTTCCCACAGTCACCTGTACGTGCAATGTATTGGTCGAATCCGACAGCCACATGAACAATTCCGTATCTGGTGCGTCCATACCGTCAAATCCATCACCACCATCGACTCCATTTTGATCATCTCCGCCTCCACGACCATCTTTTCCATCCAATGCCGGGGGTAAGAACAATTTGAATGACTCAGTAAAATCATAATCAATTGCATAGATCTTCACATCATAAATCTGCGGGTCTTCTTTCCACACAGCCGATAGCGTGACGAAGTCACCGGCTTCAATTAAATTATTCGGCACCTGAAATAGACCATCTTTCAATTCAGTTTTATTATAGAAAAGACGCAGCGACTCCCCTTTTACGAATGAGCCGGGCTTCCAAGGAGCTGTCACATATTCCTGACCATTCGAATAGTAAAAACTCATGTCAGGTGTAAACGTGGTGCCGGGTTTCAGTTTTATGTCCTCAGGAATAAGAAGTGCGATACGCTCAAGCTTTGGGAGATGCAACACCATTTTATCGTGAGATGAAGTATCATGAGCACAAGTCATCATGATCTCAACTTTGCCCATATTCAATCGTGCTTTTTCCAGGTCGATCAAAAAAACATCACCATTCAACTTCCCTTGATCACTCACCAACTCCATATTTTGCCAGCGAAGATTTCCATTGAGGTATCCGGTAGTTCTTCTCTTCATCCCCGAATGATAAGTTACTTCAGCACCAATAGGCAGTACGCCACTTGCAAACCAGATTTGCGCTGTATCGACAACGATCTTTAGCGACGATAAGCGCTTGTTTTGACTACGCCCTGTGAGTGTCAGGTGAAGCAAAAGAATACAAAACAGAAATCGAAGTGTTCTAATCATAAATATGGATGACTTTCAAAACGAAATAGTGATAGCCATTATTTTGGAACAAAGAATATTCCTTTCTTTGATGCACTAAAAATACAACACGATGAAATTAATCTCTTTTAATGTGAATGGCATTCGCGCCACAGTAAAAAAAGGATTGCTGAAAGACATTGAAATTATGCAACCCGATATTCTTTGTCTTCAGGAAACCAAAGCCAATGACGAGCAAGTGCGCGAGGCGTTGAAGGATCTGAAAGGATATGAAATTTATACTTCGAGCGCTGAGAAGGCGGGCTATAGTGGTACGGCGATACTTTCAAAAACCAAACCGCTCGATGTGACTTATGGCTTAGGCATCAGTGAGCACGATACACAAGGCAGAACGATCACTGCTGAGTACAAAGATTTTTATCTTGTGAATACATATGTTCCGAATAGTGGACAAGAGCTGTTGCGGCTCGACTACCGCGTTACATGGGATGAAGCATTGCTCAAGCATTTGAAAAATCTCGAAAAAAAGAAACCTGTGATTTGGTGTGGCGATATTAATGTTGCGCACCGCGCAATAGACTTAGCCAACCCGAAATCGAACTATAATAAAACCGCCGGATACACGCAAAAGGAAATAGATGGACTTGATGCTTATCACAAGGCCGGCTTCGTGGATACGTTCAGGCATTTTTATCCTGAAGTCGTGAAATACAGTTGGTGGAGTGCACGGTTTAATTCACGCGCCAAAAACATAGGATGGCGTATTGACTATTTCATGGTTTCAAAATCAATCGTTTCGAATATCAAAGACGCATTCATTCTGAATGAAATAGAGGGAAGCGATCATTGTCCTGTGGGGATTAATCTGGAATAATTGGATAGATGACCCGCGTGCAAGAACAGCATCAACTCAAACAGGGTTAGCATGCGCTTTGCGCTTTCAATTTGCCTAGTACGAAACGATTCAACTAATAAAATCCTCGCAAATCGATGGCGCAAAATTATTTCGAGATTGATTGCAAAAGCCATTTTCGCCTTTTATATATTTGCGTCAAATAATTAAAAATTAACGATTTATGAAAAAAATTATAGTGTTGCTTTTTGTGTGTCTCTCGCTGGCCACGTTTTCGCAAAAGATCACGCGATTCGTATGGCTCGACAATGAAGATGTGAAAAATCTGACCACGCGCAAGTTGATCCTTTGTGGCTACACTGAATCCGATGCAGAGATTGAAAGACTCAAGACCAAACTTGCAAAAGCAAAGGATGAAAAGAAGAAAGAAATTCAAAATAAGATCGATTATCACGAAAGTCTGAACGCAATTTTCAAAGCAGAAATGGTGAAGATTGTGAAAGAAAACTGGACTGTAAGCTCAACAGAGAATGTCGAAGTCATGACCTTCAATCAACTTAAGAGTATGAATGGCAATGCCATTGGGAAAGAGAAAGCTGTGCTCATGCTGCGATACTTTGAGAAGTCGGGAGCTGCTTATGATCCTACGAGAGCTTCAGTGGATCTCCCGGCAATGACATTTCAGGGTTGTGAAAAATTCGGACAGAACACTGATCTTATATCATTTCCACTTCTGTATAGTAACGAAGACAACCATTGCAGAAAAGATGCTGCACTCACGATAAAGCTCCTCGACAAGTTAGTAAGAGCGAACATGTCCGGGAAAAAGCGAATTGATGTGAATGACTTTGTAGAGTTGGAAATTGCAAAAAACTGCAAGCAAAAGAAAAGCATGGAAACAATTGTGAATAAAGATCTTTTGAAAAAGATTGAAGTAGCCGAGGTGAAGGAAGCATACGGATCGAAAGTCATTGCACTTTCTAACGATGAATTTGTAAGTTCATATCAAGGCAAAGAAGAAGTACTGGCCGCCGTTTGTTTGCCTTCCACAATAGCAGAAGGTGCTTCATTTGGCATATCAAGTTCGGCTCTCATTTTCGGAAGACTCGTTATCAATAATCAGACTGCTGACATTTGCGGTTACAGCAATTTCATCATGGGTGAAAAGGCCGGTGAGTTGATGTTCAAGAAAGGTCATTTCTCCAATATGGGAGAATGTAAATAAATATTGAAACAAGACTGACAATTCAGGTCTTGCATCCAATTCAAAGGTCATCTTCATATGGCAAACACCATCTAGAGGATGACCTTTTTAATGCTTCGAATTTCGTCTTGACAACTCGAATAAATAAACAATAATCAAGAAGCATACCTTGCTCGCTCTGTCGCTGTTACCTTTGCAAACACTGCATAAAAAGTTAAAACCATTCACTTTTCATTGAGAGCACTCGAATTTTCCATCGTTTTTCTTGTAATCATCACATGGATGATGACATTCTCTACCATTCCCGGCGGTGAACCGGTGTTTCTAATGGCATGTTGCATCCTCGCCATATTCTACTTTTTAACAGGATCTGGATTTTTGCGTTCCTCATTCATTCATCGTATTCGGATGGCACCGCAGGAAGAAAAAGCGGGAATCCTTATTCGTGCTTTTACGGGAGTCACATTTGCCCTGAGTACCATTTCCATTATGTACAACGAAAAATTCTGGCCAATGCGAGAACCACTTCTATACATCAGTGTATTCGCACTTTCTGTACTTATGTTTTTCTCACTCTTGTTTCTTGAAAAAGCAGAACCGGCAAGTAACCGTTACATCATTTTTCGCGCAGTGATATTCTCTGCCCTCCTGATGTATTTTATCGTCACGCCATTGAGCAAAAGACTTGAATGGAAATATGATGATCAATATTATCGGGAAATTTTGCAATATTCATTGGAAAATCCACAAGACAAGGACGCGCGCAAGTCGGTTGTTGACTACGAAAGACGTCGTGAAGGATTGCCGCCATCGGATGAGTAGATCATGGATTGGGAGTCACCCACTCGGAACCATCATCAAAGATTTCCTTCTTCCAGATCGGCACCGATTGCTTGAGTCTGTTCATGAGATATGCACAAGCTGCAAATGCTTCGTTGCGATGCTTCGCCGCGATGGCCGCGATGACCGGCAACTCTCCCACTTCCACTTTTCCAAGCCTGTGATGCAGTGAAATGTGTTGAACCGGCCACCTCCCAAAGATCTCATTTGCAATGCGATCTAACTCTACAAACACCATCGCCTCATACGCTTCGAATTCCAACGCAATCACTTTTTTTTCTTTGGAAAAATTACGAACTGTACCGATGAATTGAACATGGGCACCGAGCGCCACATCTTGCTGTGCGGCAAATACATCCTTTGGATTCAATGGCTCATATTTCAGTTGAAAGTCATTCATCTCATCCTCCACTGACAGGCGGTATGATCGCCACTTCATCATTTTCCTTCAAGAGAACTGAAGAAGAAATATAAGATTGGTTTACTGCAATTGAATACGTTAATACATCCTTCAACCTGTGGTATTTTTCTTCCAATAAATGTTGTAATTCGTCTGTAGACGTGGCTTGCGGCAGTTCCA
>JAYTMF010000242.1:0-2599 GCA_043728755.1 Flavobacteriales bacterium | reverse complement strand
ACGAAATGTGACAATCAACTTCGACCTTCGGATCTACTCATTGAAATTTACTTCGTTGAAAGGAATTTGTCCAGCTCTTCAATGCTCGATTCAAAAGTGAATGCATCATTCACCTGGAAATAATCTCCTTGGTTAAAACAAAAATCATAGGCGTATTTGGCATATTCCAATTTAGATTCTTCAAAACTGAACAAGTCCATCACTTGCTTGATCTGAAGTGCTGTCATGCAATTGGCTTTTGTCACTTGCTTGGCAATTGTCATCTTAGAATCTTCAAAACTTTTCGATTGCATATTCGATTTGGCGGAATTGAAAGACGCATCTGTCATAGAGCTGGCACATAATCCTTTACTTTCAGCAACCACCGGTTCAGGCTTTGCAATAGCACGTGGAGCCGGAGCAGTGGAGGTTGTCGTCGTTTTGGATGTGGAAGTGGTCGTCACGGAAGTTGCCGTGTGTTCTTCGATGTCCATTCCGCCTTCCGTATCCCTTACATTAATGTTGACCCCCATGTTCACGCCTCCCATATTGATTCCCATGGAAACATTTTCTCCGGATGTTTTTGACGGCTTAGCAGTTGTGGTTGTAGTAGTGGTTTGGGTTACCGTTGAATTTGCACCGCCACCGGTATTGTGCTCCACCCCTGTATCCGTAATCTTCGTATCCATTTTGATGGTTTCTGTTGCGACGTTGTCATCAACATCCGCAATGCGCTTCACTTCAGTAGAAGGAGAAGATGAAACGGGAGTTGCACTTGCAGAGGTGCCAATTTCTGACTGGCCTTGAAAGCGCAGTACGTACTCACCCTTCTTGTTCTTTTTGATGATATAAGTGACTTCCTGTCCTTTCTGTACAGCGAAATTGTTATTCGAGAAGTCGGGAAGCGTCGCATCTTCGAAATCAACGCGCGCCTGATAAAACTCTGCGGTCAACCCGCTCATTTTTACATTTGCCTGGGGTGTTGCATTTTGCTTTTCACCATTGAGAGTGAGAATAAATTTTTCACCGGTTTCGCTGAAAACTACAGCATTTGCAGTTTGTGCTTGAATCTGTGCGCAAGTGAATGCAAGTACAAGGAAAGAGTAAATTTTTTTCATTTGTTCATTTTTGAAGTTCGTAAATGTAATGATGGCTTCGCAAGGCGAATGACGTGCCAAAAATATTCCACAGGAATTAAGGCTGCGGTCTTGCTAATTTTGGACGGTCAAATTCTGATATGAAAAAAATACTGGTTATTGGTGCGGGTCGAAGCAGTGCCAACCTCATCAAATACCTCACTGAACACGCGGAGAAAGAATCCTGGAAAATTCGGGTTGGCGACATGGATTTAACATTGGCTGCTCAAAAACTGGCCGGAAGTCCTCAGGGCGAAGCTTTTCAACTGGACGCAAGCAATGATAGTCAGCGACGGGATGAAATTTCCAAAGCCGACCTCGTCATTTCTATGCTTCCGGCGTCTATGCATATGACTGTTGCAACAGATTGCATCGACCTGGGGAAAAATGTCATCACACCGAGCTATGTGCCTGATGAAATGTGGGCGCTTGATGAGGCCGCGAAAAAGAAAAGTGTTCTAATTCTCAATGAAATGGGCGTAGATCCGGGTATCGATCATATGTCGGCCATGAAGATCATCCATGAACTAGAGGCACGAGGTGCATCGCTGCATAGTTTCGAATCTTTCACGGGTGGTTTGATCGCTCCCGAAAGCGACAACAATCCATGGAATTACAAGATCACCTGGAATCCGCGAAACGTGGTGCTCGCCGGCTATGGCGGTACTGCCCGATTTCAGCAAAATGGTCAACTCAAATACATCCCCTACCACAAATTATTTCAACGGATAATGCCGGTAACGATTTCCGGTTATGGGGAATTTGATGGATACGCGAATCGGGATTCACTGAAGTACAAAAAAATATACGGACTGGAAAATATCCCGACTCTGCTGCGAGGAACGCTGCGTCGTTCAGGATTTTGCAAGGCATGGGATGCCCTTGTTCAGCTAGGACTCACAGACGATTCTTTTCAAATTGAAAATCCGGCTTCGATGACATGGCGTGAACTCACGTCTTCATTTTTGAACATTCCCTTTGGTTCCACTGTTGAACAAGCTGCATTGCTGTATCTTCAAACGGATGAGATCAGTTTTGGAAAAATAAAGTGGCTGGGCATCTTTGATGATAAGCCACTCCATATTCTGAGTGGTTCGCCCGCCGCGGCTTTACAAAAGTTGATTGAAGAAAAGTGGGTGCTTGAAGAAGAAGACAAAGACATGATCGTGATGTGGCACAGGTTTACTTATGCGACTGCCGCTGGGAATGAAGAATTGCACTCCTCGATGATCTGTCTTGGTGACAATCAGGTTCATACCGCTATGTCGAAAACTGTTGGCTTGCCCATTGGTATAGCTGCTCGAATGGTACTGGATGGACGAATGAAACTTACCGGCATTCAGCTGCCTATTCTTCCCGAAATTTATCTCCCGGTATTGGAGGAATTAAAAACCTATGGAATAGACTTTAATGAACAAATTTTGAATCGTTGAAATACGCACTACTCATCATCCTTCTGCTCACATATACAGCGACAACAGTCG
>JAYTMF010000241.1:0-1950 GCA_043728755.1 Flavobacteriales bacterium | reverse complement strand
GTAATTGCGGGAGCCGGTAGAATGGAAATTTCCTTCATTCCTTCACACCTTCCATTTATGTGAAGTGTGACGCGGTACACTCCTTCCTTATCGAATTTGTGCATTGGATTTCGCGTATAAGCATGGGGAGCTTGATCACCAAAGTCCCAATCCCATTCCTTTGCGCCATCTGTCAGGTCGTCAAATTGAATATCCGAACCAGAGAATAATTCACCCGAGAATGTAAATTCAATATTCGCCGGACACTCTTCCCTGCTGCACGATCGGATGAAGAATATACTCAGTGCAATCAGAATAATTGCCCCGAGACCAATCAATAAATTACTATCAAGTCCTTTTTTTCCTGTTGGTGATGCCATAAATTTTATCTTAGTTAGCTTTCTTTAAGGGTTCTTTTCTGTGAGAAGGAAACGAATGCCCACCAACAAGTTTATGGTGGAGTTTTTTATTTGGGAGGAAGTTTCCATCAATGATTTATACTTATCGGAAGTTTTATCAAACATGGCATACTTTGTTGCACCTGTTCTATCGAGGGTAGAGGAAACATAACTGAGCCCTACCGTCAATTCTGATTTTGCACCTAAGTACCAGCCGGCAGCAGCAGTGATCATCCACGCTGACTTCATGTTATAACTATAGTCCTCACTTTTTTCATTGTATGCTTTGTTGTATGCAATATCAAATCCGGCGGCCTTGTGATTTGCGAAATAAGTTCGCGCATTTGCGTCGCCCATTCGCGAACTAACCGTTGCATACGTCATGTCCCAATCATTGGCGCCAACCACACCGGTTGGATCAAATGCAAACCCGCCTTGTGATCGATGATATACAGCTTCGAAATTTCCACTTGCTGTGGCATCAGATGTCAAGGTTGACTTAATGCCCAGCACCGGACCTGCACCAAAATGCCAGTGTACACTATTTCCCTTTCCGAGTGACAATCTCAACAACACAGGAATGATAGTACTTCTGACTTTCACCTTTTCGTCAATATTTTGTGCACTCACAATGCGATTGTATGTTGTGCCCAACGCGTCAGTGCCTTTGTACTCCACTTTGTATTTATCCAATGTCACATCCATATTTATGAACTGCAAATTGATTCCTGTGGCAAATCCAACTTGCGTTTTTTTGCCAAACATGAATTCCAGATTGACACCGGCAGAATAGACAGAACTGAAACCCGTAGACTTAAGTCCTGACAATTGGGATTTGCTTCCTATCATACCCGTGTAAACATCAGCATCCAAGTTGGTCTTCGAGAGTTGATTCAGTGCCATATTCGCTGAACCGAAACCAAAGAATGGCTGCAACACGAGATCAAAACTGCCGGGTGATTTTTGTTTCTCAGGTTTTGGTGGCTTCACAGGTTTGATGACTTTGACATCAGGTTCTTTTTCCTTCTTGATGGCATTTTTTTCTCTTCGTTTCAATTCGTCTGCTGTCTCCTTTTCACATTCAGGACATTTGACAAGTGAACCTCTCATTGCTATACTACCAATTTTCACTACTGCAGGACTACCTGTGATCGTCAAAGCGATTTCAACGGTATCTGAAGCCTGTATGAAATATTCCTTCAACCCCGTGGCTGACATACTCTTCGTCTTTCCACTGACAACTCGCTCTGCTATGACTTTCACTTTTCCGGAAGCCATTTCAGAATAATCAATATTCGCCCTGGAAATATTCATTCGAAATCCCGCAGGGAAATTAGCTTTTGATTCTTGAACGAATTCATTGACACCCTTATGACTGGTCGCGAAAGGAAATAGAAAAAAACCAACAGAATCCTTTCTGAGATTAATGCCGTCATAAACATTTGCCCCGGAATCAAATAGTGTTATGAAATCCTGCACAACGCGATTAGAAATGGTATCCTGCCCCAATTCCTTGAGCGAAGACCACTCTTCATATTGCACTATAATTTGATCAATTTTTTCGAATGCAACT
>JAYTMF010000240.1:0-4160 GCA_043728755.1 Flavobacteriales bacterium | reverse complement strand
TTTCAGACTTTTCTCCGTCCCCAAAATTGTTCGGCCAAAAGGATGTTTATCAAAAATCATCTCATCGAATTCTTCGAATATCATGTCAGCAGGACTGTCTTTGTAGCTGTTGATCTCATCAAGAATGACTTCTTTTTCTTTCTCAATTTCCTTTTCCGGAAAAGTTGAATTGAATGTAATGTCAACAATCAATTCGATGGCACGTTCATAATCTTCTTTCAGATGTGAAGCATGAATCCATGATTCTTCCTTTGATGTGAAAGCGTTTAGCTCTCCACCCACTGCGTCGAGTCTGCTGAGTATGTGAAATGTCTTTCTCTTTATGGTTCCTTTGAAAAGACAGTGCTCCATGAAATGTGCAAGTCCATGTTCTTGCTTCAATTCATCCCTGCTTCCGGCACCGATCATAATTCCGCAGTGCGCAACTTCTCTGGATAAATATTGATGCACCACACGGATGCCATTCTTCAATGTAAAAATAATCGGTTCTGTTACCATGTATCGGCTGCAAAGATGCGCACGAATCGGGTGAAGTTTCTTAAAACGAAATTATACCGATTGGACAAGTGTAATAGTCCAATCTTTGCTTCGCCAGATTGAAGTAAACACGTGTATCCATCGGCATTTACCACGGTATGATTTCTCAAACATTGGCCTCCTTTATAGATCACATTGGTATTACAATGCTGGGCAGCACGATAGTCGTTGATGATCAAAATGATCTTGAATAATGCGATAGTGAATTATTTCCCCCACACTTTATATATCTCTTCTTGAATTTCTGTGCGGATATTCAAGTCTTGCAGTTTTTTGTTCTCCGCATCGGGATCAACACGATTGCTCAGGAAAATGTAAACAAGTCCGTTCGCCGGGTCAGCCCATGCCATCGTTCCAGTGAATCCGGTATGACCAAAACTAGAAGCACTTGCATCAGCACATGTAGAACCATGTCCGGGAGAAAGTGATGGCTTGTCAAATCCAATTCCTCTGCGGTTGCCGGAGAAATGTCGTGTGTTGAACACGTTTATAGTTTCTTTCTTGATATATGTCATACCCGCATACACACCACCATCCATCACCATTTGCATGATTGCGGCGAGGTCTTGCGCAGTGCTGAAGACGCCGGCATGACCAGCAACTCCACCCATCATTGCGGCACCTTGATCGTGTACAAAACCGCGAACATGCTGCGAACGAAACGTCTTATCATTTTCTGTTGGCGCAATGTCCGTGGCGTTTAATCTTTTCAAAGGTTGATATCCTATAGTACTTAGACCCATAGGTCCATAGAAATTTTCTGTAACGAATTGATCAAGGTTCTGTCCGCTTTGTGATTCCACAATGCGCTGAATAAAATAATATCCAAGATCACTGTATTTGTAACTCTTGTCTGACGAAATTGGCGTTGAGATGATTTGACGAAAAATGCTGTCGCGATAGGTATCCATGATGTACATGCCATCTGCCACTTGCATGCTGAAACCATTTTCAGCTTTTGTCTTGTAAATGGATTTATCAAGCACACCGTTGCTCATGGTGCGATTGTAAAATGGAATCCAGGCTGCGAATCCTGCACAATGCGACATCATATTCTTGATAATCACTTTGCTGTATTCATTGCTCGCAGGAATATCTAGATAGTCGCCAAGTGTTTTGTTGATATCGAGTTTCCCCTGATCCACCAACTTCATGGCAGCCAAGGTGCTTGAAGCAATCTTAGTAATGGAGGCAATATCGTAAACGGTGTTTTCATTTACTTTTTGCTCACCATTCCAGTCGAGGTTTCCAAAAGATTTGTCGTAAACAACTGCTCCCTTTTTTGCCACCAGTATTCTGCAACCCGGGTATGCGCCACGTGCAATTCCGCTTTCAGCAAGTCCGTCAATTTTATCTTTTGCAATGTTGACAGATTTTGAAGTGGACACACCGTTGTCGATCATCATGTCTTCTTCATAATCTCCCGCAGGATTTCCTTTGCCTGTTGTAGAGGGAGCCATAGCATAAGTTGCTTCTGTTCCGTTGTACCAGCGCAAACGATTTCCGCCTTGCGTGCTGTAACCTGCACCAACTGTGTAATTGGCGTTGGCAGTTACGGGCAACACACCATCTGCTGCTATCGCTCCGGCAATGATTTCCGCTGTTGCTTGTTGTGTCATCGGATCGTCTTGATAACTGATCATCACGCTTTCTATATTCGAAAGGTCTTTCAATACATCCAATGAATATGGATTTGCAAATACGGCAAGAATCACATTCGCATCTTCACCGGCTGAATTGAGAATGCGACAAGATTCATTTGTCACTCCAAAATTACTTGCCGGACGATTGCTTGTATTCAACATCGCCGCAATGATGATGTCATATCTGCTCAACGTGTCTCTCCACCACATCGCTTTTTTGAAGTCTGGATTTTTTTCCATGACGAATGAATCGAACGATGCATAATGTCTCAACGTTGCCGCAAACTCTGCTTCTTTCTCAACTCCAATAGAAACAACGGCTACTTTTTTACCATGCAGATTTTGAAGTGGTACGATACCGGCTTCGTTTTTCAATACTGTAATGCTCTCTTCAACCATTTGTCGACGCATCTGCACAGCTTCGTTGTTGTTGAGGTCAGCGAACAATCCGGTGACATTCACATTTTGTGGTTGTGTCAAACCCAACCATTCTTTTGCTTGAAGAATTCTATAACAATGTTCTTTGATTTCAGCTTCGGTAATTTGTCCTGCGGCAACGGCTGCTTTAATTTTTTCAATGGAAAGAGGAATGTTTTGTGAGAAGAGCAATACATCATTTCCCGCCATCAATGCTTTCACTTCAACTTCGCCGGGCTTGAAGAATTTCGCAACGCCCTGCATATTCATCGCATCGGTAAACACCAAACCATTGAAGCCCATTTTCTTTCTCAGCAAATCTGTAATGACTTGACGAGAAAGTGTTGAGGCCATAGAACCGCTGCTGTCGAGTGCCGGGGCATACAAGTGTGCTGTCATCACACTGCCTAGTCCTTCTTTGATGAGAAATTTATAAGGATACAATTCGAGTGTATCGAGTCTTGAATATGGATGCGCAACTACCGGAAGGTCTTTGTGTGAATCCACTTCCGTGTCTCCATGTCCGGGAAAATGTTTTGCGCAAGCGAGAATTCCATTGTCCTGCAATCCGCGCATATACATCATGGATTGCGTGGTGACCTGTGCTTTGTTTTCTCCGAACGAACGATTGGAGATAACCGGATTCTTTGCGTTGTTGTTGATGTCGACTACCGGAGAAAATGAAACGTGTACTCCCAATCTTTTGAGTTGACGCGCCATCTCTTTTCCGAACTGATAGATGAGACTATCATCACTCGTAGCACCCAGTGTCATTTGTCTTGGATACGCGATGGTAGAATCGAGTCGCATTCCCAATCCCCATTCCGCATCCATGGCGATCATGAGTGGAATATTGGCCTTTGATTGAAACTGATTGGTGAGTTTGGCTTGCTTGCCCGGACTTCCCTGCATAAAGATGATGCCGCCAATACCGTATTTGGTGATGAGGTTCTGAACGCCCGCTGCGTCATAATCTTTGTGCGCAGGATCACTCCATGCAGCTACCATAAACAACTGACCGATCTGTTGATCGATGCTCATTGTTTTGATCAATGAATCTGACCATGGTGTAGCATACTTCATGAAGCATGGTGTTTGTGAAGACACACTTTGCGACATCAAAATGGTGAGCGATAGAATGGTAAATATTCGCCTGAATGTGATCTTCATCTGCCGTAATGTTTTTTCTGAATACAAAGAGAACATTTACTTTCAACTATATTGCCTTAAAGATACTGGATTAACAACAAGCGCATGTGAACTATATTTTCTGATTGCATCTAATAATTTGCAGGTTTTTTTATCGGAATTTCAGAGGTCATACATTTTTTTGCAGCATGCGTGCTGATTGTACGATTCGGATAGCAAATTGTTCTCAAACGAATTTCCAATTGAGAATAGAGGAATGAGGTCTTTAGGATGGTTTCAGTTCTGCACTTTAGCGGAGCTGCCATATTCATAATTTTACACTATTGTCCGACTAAAGTAATCTGATAAAATAAAGGGCAGATCCTCGGACCTGCCCTTTTTGTGTTACGTTGGTGGTCTATTAAATCATCAAGT
>JAYTMF010000239.1:0-9531 GCA_043728755.1 Flavobacteriales bacterium | reverse complement strand
TCAAGTGCCGATGAATACAAGATGTAAAAAGTAGCGATCATAAAAAAACCGCTATGACGCGGCTTTGTGGGAGCTATAGGGTTCGAACCTATGACCCTCTGCTTGTAAGGCAGATGCTCTGAACCAGCTGAGCTAAGCTCCCAATATTTCAATTGCTCTCTTCGTTCCATTGACCCTCCCCTCCCGACTTAAAAGTCGGGATGCTCTGAACCAGCTGAGCTAAGCTCACATCTTTTAAGCGGCCGCAAATATAGAAGCGTGTTGTATTCCTCCAAATTTTATTTTTGCATTCATGAAAAATTTCGATGAAAAAATACTCGATCACTTTGAGGATGAGCCTGCAAAGCCTTGGTATCAGCATTGGTCCGTGATTTTCGGCCCCGTTGTCATTTTCGCAATCGGAGTGCTTTTTCGCATTCAGTATTGGCCTTTTGCGCTTCATATTATGGCCACAGGGCTTTTACTCATCCTTTTTAGAAGCCTGGTGTTTTTTCTCTCGAAGAAGAGAGAAGCCGTAGAATGGATCTATTTTCTCGGCAGACTTTCACTCATTTCAGTGCTGGCCATCAATTTCGCATTTCAGAAGATAAATAGAAGTGTCCTGTTAGCTGCACTCATTTTCTTCGGAATAGGTGTGCTATTCTACATCATGAAAAAGAAAAAGCCTGAGGACGAACATGCTGATCACCCTGCTGATGACTATTGACTTTTCGTAAGTTTGATCTCCGTTCTGCGGTTGATTGAATGCTCCGGCTCTGAGCACTCTACACCGTCATCACATTCATTGAGCAGTTGTGTCTCGCCCATGCCCACCGCTTTAAATCTCTTGCGATTAAAACCTGCTTCCATAAGATAATGTATGGCCGATGTGGCACGCCTTTCAGAAAGCTTCAGGTTGTAATCGTCGTTGCCACGTGAATCTGTGTGTGAACGCAATTCAAGTCCGAAATTCGGATTCCGCTCCATGATGATCTTTAGCTGATTGAGCTGTCCGGTTGACTCGGGTGTCAATCTGGCGCTATTGTATTCATAATAAATTCTATTGATTACAAAAAGATCCTTCGGCGACACCACAATCTTTTCGTTGTATTCATTGATGAGCTCAATGGCTTCGCCAGGCGCAATCCTGCCATAGCGTATCTCCGCATTTAATACTGGCAGAAAAATCTTATCGCCTTTGTCAGTGATCAGCACATTCTTTGCTGCCGTTTCTTTGGATAGTTGAAACGTATAATCCGTCCTCGGCTCGACCTGTGTAAATCGGAATTTACCCGTTGGATTGGTGTAGGCAATCGCCACAGGAATACCTGCTTCATCAAGAATGGTCACAGGTTCATTTTTACCCACATCACCTAGCTTCTGGTCGAATAACTGCCCTTCGATATTGAGCGTCAATAAACTTTTATCAATGAGTGGTAATAAGTTCAATGCTATATAACTCAAAGGCAACAACTCCAGTTTAGCGAAGCCTGAAGCATTGAATCTGATCTCACGAAGTTTATTCCCGGCATTGTCGTAAATGGAAAGTATGGTATGCTCGTACAACGAAGCATCTACACCAATAAGTTGCAATATATAATTCTGATTCAATCGCAACTTCTTAATATCGATCTTGCCATTTTCATTAGACTTTTCCTTGAAAATAATTTCACCGGCTTCGTTGACAGCGAATATGGCCACGTTCATATACGGGCGCTGCCGACATTCCAGCACAGCCAGAAAATCGTGTGCCTCTTCGGGTAAACTCTGACGTTCGAGTACATAAATATCGTCACCGCCCTTTCCTCCGGGTCGATTGGTTGTCAAAAATGCCTTGTCATCGCTGAGATAGAAAAGTGAAATGTCATCGAATTCGCTGTTGATTGGTTCACCCAAAGTGATACTTGATTTCCACTGATCTGTTCGCAACGCCTTCAGGACATCATATCCACCTTTTCCGCCAGCTACATCACTTGCAAAATATATATCGCCATTGTAAATGGTTGGAAAAATCTCATTGGAAGTAGTGTTTACCATCAAGCCTGGATTCACCGGTTCAGTCCATCCGCTATCCAGTTTATAGGTATACCAAATATCCATTTTACCTTGGCCTCCTTGTCTGTTGCTGCTGAACACCAACAATTTTTGTTCGGGATCATAAAACGGATGTGTATAATCATATTGATCCTTACAAAGTGGAAGTAACACCGGTTCATCCCAAACTTCAACATTCTTTTTTACGGTATAAATTTTTAGATTCTTGCTTACTGCGCCACCGAAATTTTCAGGACTGCTGAAGAACAAAATAGCTTCCTGAGGATTGTATGTCGCAGGTCCTTGATCACCCTTTACCCGTCGATCGAAGATGACTTTGGGGTCCTGCCAATCGGCGTATGTTTCGCCTCGTTTTGCTTTGAGCAACTGAAACATCGGTTTCATATTCCACAAGTAATCATTTACCAGATCGCTTTCAACGCCCGTCATGTAAATTAGCTCTCCATTCATCAATGTGCATGCGATGTCATCGTTTGCCGTATTAATGCCATTCATTGTCTTCAATACGAACTGCGCATTCGCAGTATTGAGCATAGCGATGAAAAGTAGATTTAATATGACAATAAAATACCTCATCCTAAAAATAGCGAATTGATTTACCGGAACGATTCTTCAAATTATACCCGATAAAAACTTCGGCTGAACCGTCGTTTGCATTACGCAGTTGACTCACCGGAAAATCATAACTAAGCCCAATTCTGAAATGACGCGTGATATTGAAACTTCCCAAAGCCTGCACGCCTGAATTGTAGCGATATCCAACCCCAAACCATATCCTATTGTTGATCAGATAAAGCAAATTCAACTCTCCCTGAATGATCTTTCCTTCAGAATACTTGATCAAGGTGGTGAGTTGAATCATATTATCACTCATCACACGCTTCATGATTCCCGCTGTAAAATTGACGTTATAATAGAGTCGCGCGAGCGAGCCTGGATCGGCGCGAAAAGCGGATCTGTTAAGACTCCTGCTTTCGATTCCCGCATAGAATTTCTTTGAGTTGTAAAAAACAGATGCATCAACCAACGGCGTGACAATCGGCGTAGAAATATTTGCGAGCTGTGCATCCTGAATATCTACAGCTGTCAACTTTGTCCACTCAACCGCTTGTCGCTGCATGCCCGCGGCAATACCAACTGACAAAGTATTTTCGCCGATCCACAATTTATAAGCTGCAGACGCCTTCGCAAACTGCTGTGTTCTCGCACCTATACTTTCATTTAGGACTTTTATTCCCACTCCAATGCGCTCTTGCATCAATGGTGTGTGAAATGAAAACTGCTGTGTCACCGGTGCTCCTTCCATACCCAACCATTGTGACCGATAGCGCAACGCAAAACTGCTGCTCAATTGATTGCCGGCATAAGCCGTGTTGACATCATATAGATTGAATAGATATTGCGTGGAACTCCACTCCTGTTGCGCTTGTAATACAGAGGAAAATAATAGCGCCAACACAAAGTAGAACAACTTCATGCGCTGTGAACAAAAAAATGTTATGATCTTGGATTTGCTCATCTCATCAATTCAACATATCCGGTGAATTCGAAACCATTGGCGCGCATCACATAATAATATGTGCCATCAGGAAGATGCTCTCCGTTTGCATTCAATCCATTCCAATAATTCGACTCATTATCGTATCCTTTGGTTTCCCATACTGTCATTCCCCAGCGGTTCAGAAAGACAACGTTATTGTCTGCGTATCGACTAAGCTCAATATTTTCTATTTGCCAGATATCGTTATCACCATCGCCATTCGGAGAGAGGTAATTGTAAAAAATAAGATCGCAACCTACTCCATTCAAATCCATCAGATTGAAATCATATTGCGTGTGATAACCACATCCGTTGTTGGCCACTACATCAAGCGTAGTATGAGCGGCAAGAATATTATTGACCAACGACCCCTGTACATTATTCCAAAACACCGTAACTGAATCAATGGAAGTGCAGCCCGTTATGGATATGATCTCTGCCTGATAATACTTGGTGCAAGTATTATAAACAATCTTCAATTGAACGTTGATAGACAATACTCCAACAGGTTGCTGGAATCCGGATGTGACGGCTGAATGGTTACTTTGAAAGGTGTTTGTTTCCACCTGTCCTGCACTTGAACTGATGCAAAAGTTGCCACATTGATTCATCGCAAATGGAGCAATCACCTGCCTGTCGAGGACGATCTGACCATTGCACATTGCAGCCATACGAATCACACATATGAATAATAAAATTCTGCGCATCAAATCACTCTTTGCTGTGTTCGATTACATACCATGCACTTCCGCTGCTAACAATAGAAATGTATTCAGCATATATGTTGGTCATTGTATAAACCGGTAGTCCGTCAATGGTCTCACCGGAAGCGGCAACGATATTCACGTTGTTCGTAGTAGATGCGTTGTTAAACATCTTACGAAATTTGTACACCCTGCCTGCACAAGTTGATGCAGGTATCAGCGATATCGACACATTTTGAGTAGTCACATTGCACAGGAAAATCACTGTAGCTTCATTCGTTGGAATTGCATTGAGATCGTAATTTTCTCCATTCAAAATGGTGACGCCGAGCCCAAGGGATCCTGAAACTTCAAGCGTACTCTTCGGCGCAGATGTTCCAACACCAATACGTTTATCGTCGTTGTAGACAGAGGTGATATTCTCGCTCCAAGTCGCGTGTGCCAAGGGTTCCATATTGATGGTTTGAGATGAAGCGCTTTCGTTTACTACGAGTTGAAATTGATCATCCATCGACATTCCGGTGATGAGCTCATTGGAAGAATCGGTGTCGCCGGCGTCGTTTAAAGATGAAAGATCTACCGCATACTCTATATCATTTTCTGTAATCGTCAATGTGCTGCCTGAAAGTGAAAAATCCTGAATCAATTCATTTTGAGGATCTCCATCTGCTTCATTCGCCACTGTGCCGGCTCGAGATGCATAAAATGCATAGGGCACCGTGAGCATTTGTGAAACGCCTATGACCTGCGTGCTTCCTTGCCCAGGTATTGCGGCGCGCACTTCCAGAAAATAAATTTGTGCTTCCCAAGGAATACCACTGAGGGTCGAAAATTGTCCATTGCCGGTAGAAACTCCATTGCCGATCATGGCCGTGAAGAGGCCAAATTGATTGGTGGCAATAAGACTGTGAAATTCTTCGAAAACTATCGCGCCCACCGGGCTTCCTAAGCGAACGGCAAATTCGATTGTGACCGTCTCATTCGCCAACTCATTGCCGAGCAAATCGCGAACAACCGCCTGATAGGAAATACTGTCGGGAACTGACTGTGCGTTGCATAGCGCACTGACAACAGTAAAGGTTAGGACAGTTAAGATTTTGGTCATTGAATGCATTTTCACTGAATCATGGTTAACGTCGCAAAGTAGGCGACGTCAATCTCTGAATTCCGTGGCATTCAGTCAACTATTAACTATGCGTCGTGGATATATCGAAATTATGAGAGTGACTTGTAGGCAATGGCTGTCTCCACGAGTTCAGCGTACCATTCCTGCCCGAATTTTCTCGTGAGCGGTTCTTTGAGAAATTGATACATCGCTACTTTCAACGCTGCGCCACATGCACAAGCGGGTGAACACACCTGCCACTTGTGATAATTGACAGAAGTATATTCAGTGAGTTTCGCAAGACGCACTGGATACAAATGACAAGAGATCGGCTTTTTCCAGTCGGTTTTTCCGGCGAGATAGGCTTGTTCCAAAGAACATTTCGCGATGCCATTTGCATCAAAATTTACGAAGGAGCATTCGCCGTGATTTCCGACAAGCGTAGTTACCACATCGCCGTCTTCATCTATCTGATACAATCCCAATTTCTCAATGGCCGCAACGCCTTCCGGACGCATGAAAGGCTTCACCGCTTCGTAAACTTCCTCGAGGCGATCGAGCTCCTCGGCTTCCAGTGGCGCGCCACTTTCACCTTCAACACAACACGCTCCTTTGCAAGCAGCAAGATCACAGACGAAATATTCTTCGAACAACTCTTCACTCACCAATGTCGCACCGATAATGATCATCTTCTCGTGGAATTGAAACTAGTCCTTCTTAAAATTCAAGATTACTTTTTCGATGATGGAAACGCAATCCATCAATTGATCTTCCGTCATCACCAAAGGAGGTGCAAAGCGAATGATGTTGCCATGCGTAGTTTTGGCGAGCAATCCGTTGGATGCAAGTTCCAGACATATTTTCCATGCAGTGCTGCTCTCATCGGTATCATTGATGACAATCGCGTTGAGCAATCCTTTGCCCCGCACCAACTGTACGAGATCGGTTTTTTCTATGATGCGATTCATCTCTTTGCGGAAAATGATGCCGAGTCGCTCTGCATTTTCTGCAAGCCTTTCGTCCTTCACCACTTTCAATGCAGCTATCGCCACTTTCGCAGCTATAGGATTTCCGCCATATGTACTTCCGTGTTGACCGGGTTGAAGGCACAACATTATTTCATCGTTGCATAACACGGCGCTCACCGGATAAATACCGCCACTCAACGCTTTGCCCAAAATCAACATGTCGGGATGAACACCTTCGTGATCACACGCCAACATTTTGCCTGTGCGCCCAATGCCTGTTTGAATTTCATCAGCGATGAACAATACATTTTTCGCACGACACAATTCGAAAGCCTTTGCGATATATCCTTCGTCAGGAACCATTACTCCGGCTTCACCTTGTATTGGCTCGAAAAGAAATCCCGCTATGTTTTCATCTTTCAATGCTTCTTCCAAAGCCTTCAAATCATTGTATGGAATACGCACGAAACCCGGACTGAAAGGTCCAAAGTTTCCCGATGCATCGGCATCGCTAGAGAACGAAATAATGGTGGTGGTGCGGCCGTGGAAATTCTGTTCGCACACGATAATTTTCGCCTTGTTTTCTGCAATTCCTTTTTTCTCATAGGCCCATTTGCGGCAAAGTTTGATAGCGGTCTCAACACCTTCCGCTCCGGTATTCATCGGCAACACTTTGTCGTAACCGAAGTATTCGCAGATATATTTTTCGTAAACACCCAACGAACTGTTATGAAAAGCACGCGAAGTCAATGCGAGTTGACCAGCCTGCTCCACCAGTGCAGCCGTTATTGCCGGATGACAATGCCCTTGATTCACCGCAGAGTATGCCGAAAGAAAATCGTAATACCGTTTGCCATTGATATCCCAAACGTAAACACCTTCACCTTTGTGCAGCACCACCGGAAGTGGATGATAATTGTGCGCACCATATTTCTCTTCCAGTTCAATCATCTTGGAAGCATTGTTTACCTCGGGAATTGCGGCAGTCATTTGCATGTTTTTTTGATTGGCGCGAAGATAGCGCGCGTTGAGGGAATTGGGGTTACGAATTAGAGATTGCGCTCCGAATCACTTGCACCACCACTAACTTAATAACTCAATAACCAATAACCCAATAACCAATAACTCTTCCATCCATCCTGCAATTCCTTTTGCGCAATTCTGTCTGCCACCATGTGGTGAGAAATTACCCGTGTATAAAAAATCTGCAAAAATCTGCTCCATGATCCGCGAAAATCCGCGTGAAAAATCAATTAGCTTTGCCGCTCTTTTAAAAAAAAACTATATTACACACAGCAATGGCCGGTAAAGTAACCTTCACAATGATTAAACCTGATGCAACAGCAGCAGGCCACACAGGAAAAATCATCGACAAAATAATTGGCGCAGGATTCCAGATCAAAGCAATGAAATGGACTAAACTCAGCACAGAAGAGGCGAGCAAATTCTATGAAGTACACAAGGAGCGCGGCTTCTTCGGCGAACTCGTGGAATACATGTCCAGCGGTCCTATCGTGGCGGCTATACTTGTAAAAGACAATGCTGTTGAGGATTTCCGCACATTGATTGGAGCTACCGATCCAAAGAACGCTGCTGAAGGGACGATTCGCAAAATGTTCGCTACCAGCATTGCCGCCAACGCAGTACACGGAAGCGACAGCGATGAGAACGCTCTCATTGAAGGTGCATTCTATTTCAGCTTACGTGAGCACGCTTAAGTCGAATAGTAGTTTAGAGTCGGTGTTTGGATGCCGGCATTTTTATTCACCTTATAATTTCATTCTATGAATAAAATAAAAGTTGCAAACCCTATCGTAGAGATGGATGGCGACGAGATGACGCGCATTATCTGGAAATTTATCAAGGACAAATTGATTTTTCCATATCTCGACCTCGATATCAAATATTTCGACCTCGGCATGGAAAACCGCGACGCTACTGATGACAAAGTCACGGTGGAAAGTGCGGAAGCTACAATGAAATATAATGTAGCCGTGAAATGTGCCACCATTACGCCGGATGAAGATCGCATGATTGAATTCGGATTGAAAAAAATGTGGAAAAGTCCGAATGGAACTATTCGCAACATTATCGGTGGAACTGTTTTCCGCGAACCAATCATTTGCAAAAACATTCCGCGACTTGTTCCGGGCTGGACCAAGCCGATCAATATCGGTCGTCATGCTTTTGGTGATCAATACCGTGCAACGGATACTGTCATCAAAGGAAAAGGAAAACTCACCATGTCGTTCTCTCCTGAAGACGGTGGCGAAACTAAAACATGGGAAGTTTACAATTTCGAAGGTGATGGTGTTGCTCTAAGCATGTACAACACTGACGATAGCATTTATGGCTTCGCACGCAGTTGTATGAATCAGGCTATTTCACGCAAATGGAATTTGTATTTCTCTTCGAAGAATACAATTCTCAAGGCATACGACGGAAGGTTCAAAGACATTTTCGAAGACGTTTATCAAGCAGAATACAAAGCAAAATTTGCTGAGCTCGGTATCAACTACGAGCACCGCCTCATCGACGACATGGTAGCTTATTGCCTCAAGAGCGATGGCGGATTTGTCTGGGCATGTAAGAATTACGACGGCGATGTGCAAAGCGATATCGTGGCGCAAGGTTTCGGTTCTTTGGGACTGATGACCTCTGCCCTCATCACTCCGGATGGCAAGACGATGGAAGCAGAAGCTGCACATGGAACGGTGACACGCCACTACCGCCAACATCAGGCAGGTAAGAAAACTTCGACAAATCCTATTGCTTCCATCTTCGCGTGGACGCAAGGACTTTCTCATCGCGCCAAGCTGGACAACAACGCTGATCTGGCGAAATTCGCTCAGACATTAGAGTCCGTTTGCGTTGATGTGGTGGAAAGTGGTAAGATGACCAAAGACCTCGCAATTTGCATTCATGGTGATGCGCTGAAGACGGAACACTATCTGACGACAGAAGATTTTCTGGATGCGTTGGATGCGGAATTGAGAAATAGAATGAGCTAGGGATTAGCAGTTAGGATAGAGTGGCGCCGCCTCAAATCACAAATCACCAAATCGCAAATCTTCAAAACACTAAAATCGAGTAGGAAGGTAGCGATTATTTCGCTACCTGTCCTCTCACACCACCCTGCGTACCGTTCGGTACAGGGCGGTTTGTTAGAATAGAGTTGGC
>JAYTMF010000238.1:0-1817 GCA_043728755.1 Flavobacteriales bacterium | reverse complement strand
AGACGGCACTTTGATTCATGACCAGTGGGGTTCGCCACTTATATTTTTCATAAGAGATTTTGTTATCTCCACTCAAACCACGACAGATTCATGGAATTTGCGTGGCGATGCTGCCAATCCTACTGTCGGCGTTGTGGATTTAAATTCAAAACCCGGACTTGAAGACATACTTCTCGGTGAGCCAACAGAAGGTCTCGTTTATCATTTCGACACTGGTATTGTAGGTATAAATGAAACTGAAAAAGCCTCGCTGTTCTCTGTATTTCCGACCATTGCTGAAAGCAGTGTAATGACATACTGGAGCAGCCATACACCCACTGTCTTGCGGGTTTACGATCAACAAGGAAAGCTGATGATCAACTCTCAACTCACATTCGGAAACAATCTGAGCAACGTGAGTGAGTGGCCTGCAGGTGTTTACTATTTTACTGCGGGGGAAGGACCTGCGCTACAAACGAAGCGTGTCATCAGAAAGTAAGGATACTCAAATGAGAGTTTTATTTCATGTTCATGTCAATCTGAATAGATATGAAATCCTGGCTGATATTTCTGATTTTGTTCATTGTTGTTGCAGGTTGCAAAAAGAAAGTTGAAACGCCGGCTTCGATGAGTGTTCCAGCAACTTCAACAATAGACTACAGACACGAGATGAGACAATTTGTTGTTCATCTTGCTCAATACGCACGACAATTCAACAACAATTTCATTGTCATTCCACAAAATGGCCATCAGCTTTGTACTATAAATGGAAACCCCGATGGAGCGCTCGCGATAGATTACATGTCCACAATCAATGGTCAGGGACGCGAGGAATTATTCTATGGCTATGACAACAACGATGATGTTGCAACACCTATTGCAGAGCGATTGCAATGGCTTCCATTTCTGGAGAGGATGAGAAATGCCGGCGTGAAAATTCTCGTCACGGATTATTGCACTTCACACACACTTGTGGATGACAGTTATGCGCAAAACAATTCGCTTCAATTCATTTCATTTGCCGCTGATGCGCGCGACCTCAATACGCTTCCCTCCTATCCATCTTCGCCATTCGAAGAAAACAATGCAAACATCACATCCATCAACGACGCCCGAAACTTTCTGTACCTGATCAACACGGATCAATACAATGATAAAGCTTCACTCATATCCGCATTACTTGTTATCAATTACGATATAATCATCATCGATGCATTCTTCGAAGACGAGTCATTCACACAAGCTGAGATTGCACAATTGAAGATCAAAGCGAATGGAGCGAATAGAAAAGTGATCGCATACATGAGCATTGGTGAAGCTGAAGACTACCGCTATTATTGGTTGCCCTATTGGAGCTTCAATACACCGGCGTGGATGGGTGCGTTGAATTCAGATTGGCCTGGAAATTTTAAGGTGCAATACTGGAATTCTGATTGGCAACACATCATTTTCGGTAACGATGAATCTTATACTAAGAAGATCGTTGATTCAGGTTTTGACGGAGTTTACCTCGACATTATCGATGCCTTTGAATATTGGGAAGAACAATGATCATGGAGCTAGTCGATGAATAAACCACTCGAAGTCAGCGTCCACCTTATAAATTAATCGGTCATGTAATCTGCTTGGCCTTCCCTGCCAGAATTCAAAATAGTGAGGCACGACATTGTAACCGCCCCAAAACGGAGGACGCGGAACTGGCTTGCCGGCAAACCCATTGGAATATTTGGTGACATTGTTTTCAAGCTCCTCACGCGAGCGCATTGCTTCGCTTTGTATGGAAGCCCACGCTGCTATCTGACTTTCTCTTGGTCGTGTGGCGAAATATTCATCGCTTT
>JAYTMF010000237.1:0-1140 GCA_043728755.1 Flavobacteriales bacterium | reverse complement strand
ATGCGCGTCAATTGGCGGGAAATGACGCCGTTCAGCACTTTCTTGTCGGTGGAGCCGATGTGAGTTTTATGCAACGCAGCGTTGATTTTAGCGACCGCCGTTGGGTAGGTCAATATGACAATAATGGTGGCTATGACCCCAATAAATTAGCGCCCGATTATGACTTTACGAACCGCGCCAATTACGACGCTTCCGTCGGTCTTGCGTGGTATTCGTTGTTGAAAAACAGCAATTACATCGCCGTCGGCGTGTCGGCGCAACACCTCAACCGTGCCGATTTTTCGCTCAATCAAAGGTCGTCAACGGGCAATTTATACACCCGTTATTCGGCGCATTTTGACAGCGAATTGCGGCTAAAATCGCGCATTAGTCTTCAACCATCCGTCTTATTTATGGTTCAAGGTCCTTCGTTGGAATTGACGCCAGGCGCAGCCATAAAATTCCGTTTCAACGACCAATTACACGAAGATGCGGCGTTCAGAATCGGCGGTTGGTTGCGTTTAGTCAATTATTTAGACAAGGGTATTGCGCCCGATGCATTTATTGGTTTTGCGCGTTTGGATTGGCGCCGTTTCAGTTTTGGTTTTAGTTATGATTTTAATATATCAAGTCTAAGAGTTTCAAATTCAGCGAATAACGCCGTAGAAATGCTTTTATCCTACCGTTTTTTACCGAATGGGAAAAATCCAATTTGCGCTTCGCCGCGTTATTTTTAAGAAAAGAGGACCCCTCAGTATAAACACGAAAAAAGCCATTCCGACATTGGTCAAAACGGCTTTTTTCGCGTTTGTACTGAGGGGTCTGCTTACATCTTCTTCTCGAATTTATCAATCACGGATTGGACATATTGGACGTGAAAACCAAGAATATCGGCGATTTTTTCGGCAGAATAGTCACTACTCTGCCAAACATTTATGATTAAATGTTCGCGTTCCTGTTCGCGTCCTCTTGCTTCGCCTCTTGCTTCGCCTCTTGCTTCGCTTGCTTGACGTTCTTCGTTGCGAATTTCAGTAACAGCATTGCCAAAAATGCTTGAATTGGTTAGATACTCTTTCGTGTACAACATAGATTCCTGAATTTTAGGTTGAGAAATATAGTTTTTAAATTCGTATTCAAGTTTTTTGGGCAGCTTTATCAAAT
>JAYTMF010000236.1:0-8281 GCA_043728755.1 Flavobacteriales bacterium | reverse complement strand
TGAGAAATTCCCAGTGTTCGTTGCAGCATTGCAGCGACCTGTTCTTTGGAGGCACTTCCACTACCCGTGATACTTTGTTTTATTTTTCTCGGGGCATATTCCATCACCGGAATCTGCCTGCTGAGTGCCGCAGCAATGGCCACACCTTGGGCGCGGCCCAGCTTCAACATCGACTGCACATTCTTGCCGAAGAAAGGAGCTTCAATCGCGAGTTCATCAGGATGAAAACCATCGATGAGCTCAATGCATCTTTCAAATATTTTTTGAAGCTTTAAATGATGGTCGGAGATCTTCGTCAAATGCAATACCCCCATCGCTTCCAGTTTCATTTTCTTTCCTTCCACACGGATAATTCCGTATCCAAGAATGGTGGTTCCCGGATCTATTCCTAGTATGATGCGTTCTTTTGCTAACAACAGGTTTTCTTTGAGGCGTAAAACTATGGTTGTAATGCTTTGGGTCTTCGCACTATTTTTCATTTTTTACCTTGCGTGGGTGACATGGATGAGTTCTATATGGAAAAGAAGAGATGCATCGGTAACCAAAGCAATTCCGACTTCCGGCATCAGCATAGTCATTCCGTTCAGAAACGAAGCAAGCAATCTTCCGATACTGATTGATTGTTTGGAAAACCAATTGTCAGCGCGAGAAAACTTCGAGATCATATTCGTCAACGATAGCAGCGATGATGGAGGAAAAAAATTGATCTCAACATCAATGACGCACCGCGTAATCGACCTCAAAAACGCTCATGGAAAAAAGGCCGCAATAAGAAATGGAATTCAACATGCAATATATGATTGGATCATTACACTTGATGCAGATGTGATACTTGGTCCTTTTTGGCTGACATCGGTGTCAAATGCAATTAATTCCTTGGAATGCGACATGATCATTCTCCCATTGATGATAGATGAGGGTAAAAGTGCATTCGAGAAAATGCAATGTATCGAATTCATGAGTTTGCTTGGAACGACAGCAGCAATGGCAATTGCAGGCAGGCCGATATTGTGCAATAGCGCAAATCTGGCATTTCGAAAAAGCGCATGGGACAATGCCAATCAGATGAGAATCGATGATAATATCTCAAGTGGTGATGATATGTTCTTGTTGCATGCCTTGAAGAAAACTGGCAAAATAAAATGGCTACATAGCACTGATGCGATAGCATACACTTCGCCTGTATCCACTTTAAGCGAATTCATTTCACAGCGTGTTCGATGGACAAGCAAGAGTTTGCACTACCGGGATATGGAAACATCACTCACTGCTATTTTGGTAGTCGTCATCAATAGTGTGCTGGTAGCTTTCTTCGTGTTAGGATTCGAGAATCGTGCATATATGAACCTGTTTTTAGTGACAATGTTGGTCAAAACTTCCTTCGATTTACTACTCATAGTAAGAGTGGCGCGGTGGACAGGCAAGCAGGGCTTGCTTGCTTACGCGATTGTTGTATCTATTCTGTATCCATTCTATGCGATGCTAATTCCGCTGGTGGGAATTTTTTACCGTCCGAAATGGAAAGGAAGAACGATAAGTTTGCGCCCATCAAAGAAATCAGTGCGTGAAGAATAAAACCGAGGCATACACATCACTTTCTCCGGGGAAATTGTCATGGAGGAAATTTCGTCGCAATCCTTTGGCGATGGCGGGCCTGATATTCATTTTTGTGTTGATCCTTATCTCAATGCTAGGCACGTTCATACGTCCAGATGGCACTCTCAATGCGAACGATCAACACCTATCGCTAAGTCGAAATAAACCCGGATACGCGTTACTTACAGTGCGCGTCAAAAAAGATCATTTCGAACCACAAACATTTTGGCAGACATGGACAAAAGGAGGTGCGCCATTGTCTTACAATGAGTATCCCGTAGCATCTGTGTCAGGCGATCTCAATCAAATGCACTTTGAACCCTTGTTCGAAGGAGACAGAGAAGTGCTATCAAAAGATTTCCGGCCTGGCGAACTTGAATTTCAAAACGGAGGAAAGATCCTTGAAGATTTTCTGCATGATAAAAAATATGTGTTAGGGACTGATAAATATGGCAGAGACTTGCTTTCAAGGCTCATGGCGGGAACGGTGATTTCATTGTCTGTTGGCGCCATTGCCGTCTTGATTTCCCTGTTGGTTGGCCTCACGTTGGGATTGATTGCGGGATATTATCGCGGCATTACCGACAAGATCATTATGTGGTTTACCAATGTAATATGGGCCATACCGACATTGATACTGGTGATGGCCATCACGTTTGCTTTTGGCACAGGATTCTGGAAAGTCTTTCTTGCAGTGGGATTGACCATGTGGGTTGAAGTTGCTAGGATTGCTCGCGGACAGGTTTTATCAGTTCGAGAAAAAGAATACGTTGAAGCAGCGCGAGCCCTAGGGTTTTCTGAATTCAGGATCATTTTCAAACACATCCTTCCCAATATCCTGTCGCCGATTATTGTCATCAGTGCGGCAAATTTTGCCTCAGCAATTCTGATAGAAGCCGGATTGAGTTTTCTAGGCCTTGGCGCACAAATACCAACACCATCCTGGGGAAATATGATACGCGAACACTACGCCTATATCACCACCGACCTCGCCTATCTCGCCATTGTGCCCGGAGTGATGATCATGCTGCTTGTACTGAGTTTCATGCTTGTCGGAAACGGATTACGCGACGCGTTGGATGTAAGAGAATGATCACTATCGTACATTCGCGCACATGGAAAAAAACGCTCGTATATATGTCGCAGGCCATCGCGGGATGGTGGGTAGCGCCATAGTTCGCAAACTGGTGAGCGAGGGCTATCAGAATCTAATACTAAGAACTTCCGGCGAACTTGATTTACGCAAACAGGAAGCCGTGCAAGATTTCTTTGCGCATGAAAAGCCTGAGTATGTTTTTCTCAGTGCAGCGAAGGTTGGCGGCATACATGCCAACAATGTATATCGCGCAGATTTTCTTTACGACAATCTGATGATTGAAGCGAATATCATCCATGCCAGCTACGAGCAAAAAGTCGAAAAATTATTATTCCTTGGATCGTCTTGTATCTATCCTAAAATGGCTCCTCAGCCGTTGAAGGAAGAAAGCTTGCTCACCGGCATTCTTGAACCTACGAATGAGCCATATGCAATTGCAAAAATCGCCGGTATCAAATTGTGTGAAGCCTATCGCGACCAGCACGGATGCAATTTCATTTCAGCGATGCCAACGAATTTGTATGGCCCGAATGACAATTACGATTTGAATAACTCGCATGTTCTTCCCGCTTTCATCAGAAAATTTCATACTGCGAAAGAAGAAGGAATTGATCACGTGGAGGTGTGGGGAACCGGTTCGCCAATGCGTGAATTTCTTCACGTTGACGACCTTGCTGATGCGTGTTACTTTCTCATGAAAAATTACAACGAGAAGATATTTGTGAATGTCGGCACTGGGGTTGATCTCACCATAAAATCGCTGGCGGAATTGGTGAAAGAAATTGTCGGTTACGAAGGCACAATCAAGTGGAATACTGAGAAACCGGACGGTACACCGCGCAAATTGATGGATGTTGGAAGACTTCATTCAATGGGATGGAAACACAGAATCGAACTTTCCGATGGCGTTCGATCGGTATACAATGAATTCAAATCGCTCAACATAGAAAACGTAAGAGCGAAGTGAGAAAAGCATTCACCACTTCGCCGGTTCTCCAATTGTATATGATCATTTTCATTGCAATTTTCTGTTCTCCTTTCATTTTGAAAGCACAACAAAAAAACGTACCGCTCAATAGATTTTTCTCGCAGGAAGTTGAGCGTGCATACATTGGCGACAGCACAGAGTTTATTCATTTGGCCTCGAAGCCTTATGTGGAAAGTCAGCTTGACATTTCGCTTGTTGAAGGGCTGAGGAAGGATACATCCAAAGTTTACTTTACAGGAGCAGGGAAACTTTTCAAACGGCATTTGTTTTTTATAAAGAAAGACGATTATTTCCTGGCATTAGATCCACTATTTGATTTTTCATATGGCGACGATCTTTCCGATACAACAGCATATGCAACGCGCATGTTGTTTATGAATCAGCGCGGCTTGCAATTTATTGGAGATATTGGAAAACAATTTTCTTTCCAGACGAGTTTTTACGAAACGCAGACATTGGTACCACTCTACTTACAGCGACAAGTTTCGGCGAGTGGGGTATTTCCCGGATTCGGAAGAACGAAGGTTTACAACGTCAGCGGATTCGACTTCGGTATGTCGAATGGATGGATCAGTTATACACCGAAGACATGGATCAACATTCAATTCGGACAAGGCAAAAATTTCATCGGGAATGGATACCGGTCGCTTCTATTGAGTGATGCCGCATTTTCATATCCGTACATCAAAACACTATTGACTTCCACAAATAAGAAGTGGCAATACAGTGCGATGTATACATCGCTTCAAACATTAGAACGCTTGCCAAAAGGTGAAGTTCCGGAAGCCTTATTCAAACGCAAAGGAGGCAGTTTCAACTATCTCAGTTGGATTCCAACACCGGGTATTGAGCTTGGACTATTTGAGGGCATCATCTGGGAGCGCTATGATTCTACAGGCACAAAACCACAACCGTATGGCGGTTATATTCCTGTAATCGGCGTCAACACACTACTCAATGGATATGGAAATGTAAATCACGTTATTACCGGTCTGAATGCCCGAATCAGAATTACCAAGCACTCTTTTGCGTATGGACAATTTGTTACGGACGATATATCCACAGGCAGATTCGGATATCAATTGGGTCTGAAATATTTCGATCTCGGCATCAAAAATCTTGATGTACAAGTTGAGTGGAATTCGCTGGCCTCGAATATTTACACGAGTCATTATTCGCTTCAATCCTATGCACATATGAACCAACCGCTGGGACATCCATCCGGCCCGGCAACGCAGGAGTTTGTGGCCATCGCCAACTATCGCAAACACCGCTACATTGGACAGATCAAATTCAATCACATCCAGCATTCTACAGGTCCCGAAGGCAATTGGTCGAATGACCCCGATGCTATTCAGATCAATATTGCACCATGGCCCGTGCAGTATATTCAACAGATAGATATATCGGCCGGGCTGTATATAAATCCTATAACGAATTTTCAATTGTTGGTGGGTTATACCGGTCGCACAGATCATACGGACTACCACTGGATGAATGACTTAACAATGCGTACTGATTATCTCTACGTGTCGTTACGCACAAATCTCATCAACCGATATTCAGATTTTTAGATACATTTGAAACCGTCAGCGCTCAGCGTTGACCAATGCCCTAATACAGAAATTCATTGTGAGTGAAATTATAAGAGAGATTCTTGGTTGTTTTCTAACTGCCTTTTTTTTGGTACTCATTGCCACGCCATCATTGATCAAGGTTGCCAAGTTGAAACATCTTGTTGATGAGCCCGGAGATGCGCGTAAACTTCACAGAAGGTCAGTCCCAACGATTGGTGGAATCATGATCTTCGCAGGAACCATCATTGGTTATAGCTTGTGGTTTCCATCCAAGGAAGGTTGGGTATTCGGAAACAACTACTTTCCAATAGAAGCGTTAAACGAATTCAAATATCTCGTGGCGTGCATGTTCATCCTTTTCTTTTTGGGTTTGAAAGATGACATCGTTGGTGTATCACCTTCCAAGAAATTGATGATCCATCTGTTGGTCGGTTTCATCATTGTGTATGTGGCAGACATACGCATCACGCAATTCTGGGGGTTGTTCGAAGTTGACCGGTTACCTGTCTGGCTGAGTCTCACTCTTTCCTTGTTTGTCTACATCGTCATAGTCAATGCGATTAATCTGATCGACGGCGTGGATGGATTGGCATCAGGCATCGGTTTGATTGCGAGTCTTGCTTTTGCATTTTGGTTTTATCGCACGGGTGACCAACCGTTGGCTCTACTTGCGATGGGACTTGGCGGATCACTGCTGGGATTTCTCGTCTACAATTTTCAACCGGCGAAATTATTTATGGGAGATTCAGGCTCACTTATCATTGGACTTGTGCTGTATGTGCTTGCAGTAAAGATGGTGGAATTCCCGGTCAAGCGCATGTTGATTATTATGAATTCAGTTCCAAAACCGGTATTGGCAATGGCGATTCTGGCATACCCACTCATTGATACATTGCGCGTGTTTATTCTTCGTGCATCAAAAGGGCGATCCCCATTCTCGGCAGACAAGAACCACATTCATCACAAACTTCTTTCGCTCGGATTGTCACACAGACAAGTCTGTTTCGTGTTGTATGGCTTTTCGATTTTCATCATTCTACTCACCTTTGTTACACCAGCCTATTCGCCCAACATCGCATTTGTTGTGGTAATGTCCGTTGCGATTCTAAGTTTGAATTCCGTTTTTCTTTTCAAGTCGAAAAAAGAATCCTAGTTGAAACACCGGTAGATCACGTCAGCTGAAGTTCGGTACAGCATATGCTTTTACCATTTTGTCGTCAATGGCTTTTGGTGAAAGAATGACCAATCGCTCTATTACGTTTCTGAATTCTCTGACATTTCCTGACCATTTCAAATCCTGCAGGGCCTTTAGCGCAGAAGCTGTGATCTCCTTTTTGGGTTGGCCATATTCTTCAGAGATCATGCTCAGGAAATGATCTGCAAGTAGCGGAATATCATCCTTCCTTTCGCTGAGTGAAGGCACTCTCATCACGATGACGGATAATCTGTGATAAAGATCTTCACGGAAATTTCCTGATTCAATTTCCTTCCGTAAATCTTTGTTTGTTGCAGCAAAGACGCGTACATTCACTTTGAAATCTTTGTCACCACCGACTCTTGATATCTTACTTTCCTGCAATGCGCGTAACACTTTTGCTTGAGCAGAAAGTGACATGTCGCCAATTTCATCAAGGAAAAGCGTTCCATTATCGGCGAGTTCAAATTTGCCTTGTCTTGTTTTTATGGCTGAAGTGAATGCCCCTTTCTCATGGCCGAACAACTCACTCTCTATGAGTTCAGAGGGAATGGCAGCGCAGTTAACTTCGATAAAAGGACCTGCTGCCCTTTCACTTTTTGCATGAAGTTGTCTTGCCACCAACTCCTTTCCCGATCCGTTACCGCCTGTGATGAGCACGCGCGCTTCCGTGGGAGCAACAGTATCGATCAACTTTTTGATCTCTCCAATCGCTGTGCTTTCGCCTACGATATTTGATCCTAAGACTTTGTTCACTTTACGACGCAAGGTCTTCGTTTCCTTTTCCAAAGTATGCTGATTGCTGGCATTGCGCACTGTCACCAGAATGCGGTTGAGGTCGAGAGGCTTTTGAATAAAGTCGTAGGCACCTTTTTTCAAAGCATCCACAGCGGTTTCCACATTACCATGTCCAGTGATGATGACCACAGGAGTTTCTATGCCCTTTTCCTTTAACTTCGATAGCACTTCGATACCGTCCATGTGTGGCATTTTGATATCACAAAATATCAGATCAAAAGATTCTTTTTCTACCATCTTCAGTGCGGCAGCACCATCCTCCGCTTCTTTTACTTCAAAAGATTCATACTCAAGAATTTCCTTTAGCGCCATTCGTATAGCGGGTTCGTCGTCGATGATGAGAATACGGGGCATATTTTTCATTTAGAGGTGTGTCGGCGAAAATAGATTTTATGTGGCGAAGTCAAGTCAAAATGCACGATGAATTCGCACCGATAATAATCGCTGCACAGTGGAACTTCAAGTGTATATCGACGTATAAACACTTTTTACCACCCCATACTGACACAGCCAAAAAAATATTTGAATTTCATCAGGCGCTCCGGAAGTGGAATCATCTTCCTGTTGCCGGCTGTGATGCTCCTTGTTGCGTTCATTCTTTGTTCGAATGTTTTCAAGCCTTCCCCCAACGGCTATCGTCCCATTATCAAAGAGTCCATTCAATTTCTTGAAGATGCAGATCTGACAAAACAAGCGAGCGAAATATTCGCCACACATTTTCAAGAATTCAAACCGTTGCCGAATGGAAGCAATGATCCCAATTTTGGATTCAGCAGAAGCAACATCTGGTTAAAATTCACGATTGATCCGATACAACTTCCGGTAGGTTGTGATATTCTGCAGGTGAACAATCCACTGCTCAATGAAGTCGAATTATATGAAATAATGAAAGGCGGCCCAGCGCTAATGACACTCACCGGTGATGCACATCCCTTTCATACTCGCCCTATTGACAGCCGTGTTTTCCGATTTCCAATAGGATTGAACCATAGCCGTCCAACGACCTATCTTTTGAGAATAAACAGTGGAGG
>JAYTMF010000235.1:0-3540 GCA_043728755.1 Flavobacteriales bacterium | reverse complement strand
TTGTGTATCAGATACAGATTACCCAACTCATCGACGCTAAAATCGCTGGCGTCGGTTGCTATGCTTTTCTCAAACGTAAATGGTGCAGAGCAGACGAATAACAGATGGAAAATGAAGAACAAGTAATACATGCAATTCCTTTATATGTTGTGTATCCTCACCGGTTCCAGAAACTGAATGACATCATCTACATATTTTCTGTCGTTACACAAACGCGGAACCTTATGCTGTCCTCCAAGTTTGTCTTTTTCTTTGAGCCAATTATAAAACGTGCCTTTTGGCAAAACCATTACAATCGGCTTTTGCAGCACGAAATCAAATGCGCGTTTCGCCTCGTAATCGGAATTGACTTGCTTCAATTTTTCGTCTAGCAGACTACGGAATAATTCAATATCTGTAGGATGTTGATCAAATTCAATGAGCCATTCGTGCGCACCTGTGGCATCTTCCGACATGAATACAGGCGCAGCAGTATAATCCGCAACAAGAGCGCCGGTTCCCATCGATGCATGTCGGATGGCATCATCCGCATTGTCCACCATCAGCTCTTCACCGAAGGCATTGATATAATGCTTCGTGCGACCACTCACCTGAATTCTGAACGGATACTTTGAAGTGAATCGCACGGTATCGCCAATGAGATAACGCCACAAGCCTCCATTAGTAGAAATGACCATAGCGTAGTTCTCGCCAATTTCAACCTCTTTAAGTCCGATCGTTTTTGGATTTGCTTTGCCATATTCTGTCATAGGCATGAACTCATAATAGATACCATAATCGAGCATCAACAACAGATCCTCCGAATTCAGTCTGTCCTGAATGCCGAAAAATCCTTCGCTGGCATTGTAGGTCTCCACATAGTTCATCTGATTTGAAGGAATAAGCCTTTTGAATTGATCTCTGTAAGGTTTAAAGCTTACGCCTCCATGCCAGAACAACTCTAGATTCGGCCATACATCACGAATATTATTTGTTCCCTTCAACTCAAGAATGCGCTTGAGTAAAACAAGTGTCCAACTGGGAACGCCAGCCATCATGTAGATATCCTCGTCCATGGTGGTCTGAGCAATGCGCTCAATTTTTTCTTCCCAGTTGTCCATCAAAGCGATGTCGCGGGATGGTGCTCTTCTCAATTCAACCCAAATAGGCAGATTGCGAATGATGATGGCGGATAGATCTCCCGTATAACCTTCTTCATTGAAATCGTTCATTTTCGAAGAACCGCCAAGTACAAGATGTTTACCACTGTAAACTTTCGCGTCGGGTTTCTGATTGTAATAAAGTGCGAGCAAATCTTTCCCACCTTTATAATGGCATTCCTCCAATGCTTCTTTGGTAACAGGAATGAATTTGCTTCTGTTGTCCGTCGTTCCACTGCTCTTTGCAAACCATTTCACCCGCGAAGGCCAGGTCACATTTTGTTGTCCGTCGCGAAGCAAATCAACATATTCCTTAAACCCCTCATAATTGCGAATGGGCACTGCCTTCTTAAAATCATCTGCAGAAGTAATCTTTGAAAATCCATGTTCTATTCCAAAACGTGTGAGAGCCGCATGATCGACGAGCGAACGGAACACTTCCTGCTGCACCTCGACCGGATACTTCATAAAAAGCTCGATCTGATGAATGCGTTTTTTCATAAACCATCCGAATACGGAATTGAAAGGCATGTATGCTGGTGAGTTTTGGTGTGTTACGTTGTTGCAAGTTACGCTAAAAGAGCGTGTATTAAACAGAGAATGAGAAACAGAAGGTTCATTCTCAATGCCCTTCTGTTTCTCGCTCTGAAGTAGTGATCCCGAAGGGATTCGAACCCCCATCTGAGGAACCGGAATCCTCCATTCTATCCATTAAACTACGGGACCAATATTGCAACCTCCGCCAACGAATCTTAACCACCATAGAACGGAATGCGGCCGCGAAAATACCATATTCATTGAAAAACCATCGCGTGATTCGTGTTTACTTCAGCCTTGGCGGCTCCTTTGTGTATGATTCATTTCACATTTTCCACTTCGACACTTTTCCACATAAAAATCCATTTGCAGACAACGATATATTTCGACGGTTAGAAATATCCTCACTATCGCGGCTATTTTTGGCAAGAAATACATGATTTTTTCTTTCAACTCAATCGATCATACTTCGATTGTTTTGTGGATGAACACTAACTAATTTTTCATAGCCAACTTTCATGAAATTATTTGCATACCTCTACCTGATATTGTTGTCAATATTCGTTTGTCCAATACTCCATGGACAAATTGTGATCAATGAAGGAAGCAATAAAAACTATTCGTCCATTGCAGATGAAGACGATGACCATCCCGACTGGATCGAACTGTACAACGCCGGTAGCGACCCTGTGGATCTATTCAATTATTCGTTGACAGACAATCCTGCAGAGCCTAATCAATGGTCTCTTCCTCATTTCATTTTAGAGCCGGGAGCATTTCAAGTCATTTTTTGCAGCGGAAAAAATAGATTTCAAACTCCGGCCGCAACAATCGTGGCGAATACCAGTGAATTCACTCCAACAACAGGTTGGAATACTCATGTGTTCACGACACCATTTATATGGGATGGATTTTCGAATATAGTCATCAACACATGTTCATATAGTTCGCTTGGTTATATTACCAATTCCATTTTCAATCAGAGCACAACACCGTTTGCATCAACCACTTTCGCTTATGTAGATGGAAGTCCGGCGGCATGTTCTGCAGAAACAGGTGAATTGGCTTCATTGCGACCGAACATGCGCTTGAACGAAACCGTCATTGGCACGGGAACAGAACAAAATTGCAACACATGTTATCCGGCACCATATGGTAATTGGTATTGGGGAGCGCGTAATCAGATGCTCATTCTTTCGAGTGAACTGCTTGCAGCGGGACTTTTAGCTGGACCAATTGATTCACTTGCGTTTGACATTGCTGCGACTGATAATGTTGTATACGACTACATTGAAATTCAAATGAATGTCACCTCAGTTAATTCAACATCGAGTTTCTTTATCAACCAACAAGGTTATCATTTTCATACCAATTTTGGCATCTCATCTCAAGGAGAAAGTGTATATCTCTTTGCTCCCGATCAAACGCTTGCCGATAGTCTTAACATTCAACTCAATATGCAGGACTTGAGCAAAGGCTCTATTCCTGACGGCGATCCAAATGCATATCTCATTCAAATACCTACGCCGGGAACGACCAACAACGCGAATGTTCCATTGAATAATTACGCCATCCAACCGGTTGTTTCTGTTGCATCCGGATTTTTCACTGCTCCGTTCAATGTGACTTTGTCAAATCCAAATGGTATCAATTCACAGATATACTATTCGGTTGACGGTAGCTATCCTGATCAGAATTCGTTGCACTACTCGGGTGAATCCATTTACGTATTTCAATCCACTGTTATAAGAGCAAGAGCTTTTGATCCAAACCTGATTGCAAGTGATGTAGCGGTCGCAACCTATTTCATCAATGTGAATCATATCACACCAATTCTATCCGTGACAACTGATAACGTTAATCT
>JAYTMF010000234.1:0-1809 GCA_043728755.1 Flavobacteriales bacterium | reverse complement strand
TGTAGGTCTTCAGTTGATAGGTAGAACATGTTGGCAGAAGAACATTCTCTTCAACAATGTTCTGAAGTCGGTTGATGACCGCCACAAATCCTTCCTGTCCTCCGGCACTGACCGTTGGAATCAATCCTTTTTCATAGAGCAGAAAAAAGGGAAGTTTCGTGATATTCGAAGAATGAAATGTGGAGAAGTCGGGAAATATTCCTATCGGATGTGTGGATGCGTGTCGCTGAATGAATTGAATGAGGTGATTCTTGGTCACAGGCTTATCCTGATTCGCGCGCATTACCTCGAGTAATTGCACAGTCGGTGTGAACATCAATTGCTGTTCTAAATTCTTGATGAAGTAGCTACACTCCGCGCTGTATTCATCGCTGAGAACAACCAGCACGACCTTATCGTTGAGGTTCTCGAGTGTGACCGGCCGCTCCGTGTTGACCCATACTGCATTGGTCGGAAAACTGTCATCCACAATAGGTACAGTGTTCTGGGAAAAAAGCATACCGGAGCATGAAAATGAAAAGGCAAAAACCAACAGGTTAAATTGAAAATGTCGATACATACGATTAAAATTTTTCGTGAAATTTCCCATTGCCAAATATGGTTCCAAAATGACAATGCAGGTTTATACCAATGTGATTTATAAAACAGTCCAATGTTTGAGAAATCATACAGTGGTAAATACCGATGGATACAAGTGTTTAGTGCAATCTGGCGAAGCAAAGATGGGACTATTATACTTGTCCATTCGGTATTATTCAGCCGCAGATTATTGAGCACTTTCATAAAGGGATAACAGGTGAATGGGATGATAGGATAGTTGACCGCTATTCACATCACTCGCGCATTCACAAAATCTCCAACTCTCAATGCAACACATTACACATAAAAAAAGGCTGTCCAAAACGGACAGCCTTATATCATGTGAAGGTCTGCTGACTTATTTCACTTTATCCGCAACGGCTTTGAAAGCCTCCGGATGATTCATTGCAAGGTCAGCAAGGACTTTGCGATTCAATTCAATACCATTCTTGTGAATTCTACCCATAAATTCTGAGTAAGACATTCCATGGATACGAGCACCAGCGTTGATACGTGCGATCCACAATGAACGGAAATTACGCTTTCTGAGTTTGCGACCTACATAAGCGTATGTAAGTGCTTTTTCAACTGCGTTTTTGGCTACGGTCCAAACATTTTTTCTGGCTCCGAAATAGCCTTTAGCCATTTTCAAGATTTTCTTTCTCCTGGCTCTGGAGGCGACTGCATTTTTACTGCGTGGCATATTGTTTTTTTGTTTTTTGACTTTGGCGCTGCGACTTTTTCATTCACATACTTAAGACCAATGGTCGGGTTAAACTTACCTGCTCTGTTTAACGCATTACGGCGTAGGGAGGAGCAACTGTCTCCGGATTGATCTTGCGTCAGCTTTGTCCACAACCGCATCGTTACCAAGGGCACGCTTGCGCGCAGTTTCCTTTTTGGTAAGGATGTGTCTCTTGTACGCCTTCTTATGCACGATCTTTCCTGAACCGGTCACTTTGAATCTCTTCTTTGCACCGGATTTGGTTTTTGACTTAGGCATCTGATTACTATTTGAAATTAAAAATTAAAAATACACTTTTCGGTCGAGACGTGATTTATCCCGTCTCTTGCGGTTTTTTTGAGACGCCATAAACAGCGTCTTCGAGGATAGGATAAATCGCGACTTTATTTCTTTTTTGGATTGATGATGATAAACATCCTCTTTCCGTCCAACTTCGGCATTTGCTCCGGTAATCCGTACTCCATCAATTCCTGGATAAAACGCGT
>JAYTMF010000233.1:0-1111 GCA_043728755.1 Flavobacteriales bacterium | reverse complement strand
GTGCGGCAGTTGCTTCGCCCACTTTCACGTTGTTGGCGTAGTATTCCACCTTCGCAATTGTGCCGTCAAAATCGGTGGCTTCGGCGCGCATTTTGAGGTTCGCGTTTTCAGCAACCGTCACCGTAGTTGTGGCGGGTAAAATGATGCGCGAAGCGGGTGCTTTGTTCATCTCGCCAACGATGCGAAGTTGGTCGATTTTCATTTGTTGGAAACTGCCAGACGTCCACGCGTGCGACGTGATGAGGTAATAAACGCCCGTTGTTGGCACCGTAAAAGCTACTTCGCGGGCTTGCAAAAAGTCTTCAGTTACCAACGGATTGATGGTCGTAATCACTTGTCCGCCCGCCGTAGGTGCGGTGTTTACGCTGAAAGTAACGGGTTTGTTGTTGTTATCAGCGTCCATTCGGCACTGAAATTTATAGGACACACCCGCTTGCAATTGCAAACCGTGGGAAGCCATAAAGTTGTTGGCTTGAACCGAAAAACCGTACAAATAACCCGTGTTCAGGTAGCCGCCCGAACCGCGCCAGCGCCAATCGCCGTTCATGCGCCACCAATATTCAAAGGTTTGGTTGAACGAAAAATCAGCGTATTTTTCGAGCGTTCCCGTCGTCAAATTGACCTGCATATTGACGGGCGTTGCAAAAGAGACATTGCCGCGGTC
Organism: Flavobacteriales bacterium; assembly: GCA_043728755.1. Lineage (GTDB taxonomy): Bacteria > Bacteroidota > Bacteroidia > Flavobacteriales_D > Sanyastnellaceae > JAIBBG01. The sequence goes on along the minus strand of JAYTMF010000233.1, from coordinate 447 downwards.
GTCGGTCGTTTTAGCCGTCAACGTATAGTTATTTGGCAACATATTCGTCCAAGCAAACGCGTAAGGAGCCGCCGTGAAAGTCTTGATTGCCGCACCATTTGCAAACACTTCGACCTTTGCAATTGAGCCATCCAAATCCGTCGCTGCCAACGCCACATTCACGGCTTGACCTTCCGTAAACGTCGTTCCGTTTGCGGGCGAAGTGATGCTTAACGAAGGATTTAGCGTTTTTTCTAACACGATTTCATCTAAATAAACGTAGAGATAACCCGCATCTTCGACGTAGAAAACGATGTTGTAGGCGCCCGAAGTTGGCACCGTGAACGTCGGATTGTAGCGCACAAACGGGGGAACCGCGTAACTGTTTGCGGGCAAAGCGACCGTCGCAATATCCGTTGCACCAACCCGATTTGGACTTGTATTGTAAGCAACGCGAATGTTTCGACC
>JAYTMF010000232.1:0-5027 GCA_043728755.1 Flavobacteriales bacterium | reverse complement strand
GTCCGTCACGAATTATTGAAAATATCGCCTGACAATTACACAGGTGTTGATCTCCTCGCATCTGAGTTCTAATCAGGACCTAATAGGTTTTATTATACTTATGAAGAAACTACGAGAAATTTACTATCTGGTGAAAGGCTATAAAAGGAGCCTGATTTCGAATTTCATTTTCAATTTACTCAACGCGATATTCTCGCTTTTTACTTTTCTGGCGGTCGTTCCTTTTTTGTATATCCTCTTTAGAGTAAATGGCTCAGGGCCGGCGGCGGATGCAGGAAAAAGCAATAAGCTTTGGTTGTGGGCCAGCAATGGCCTGGATTCATTTATTGCCACAAATGGTCAAGGCAAAGCACTCGCATTGATGTGCTTGTTCATTGTGATATTGGCGCTCCTCAAGAATTTCGTCAATTACATTTCGCTTTTTAGCATTGCCAAAATTCGCACATCGGTATCTCGCGATTTGAGAGAGAAGCTTTATAAGAAAGTGCTTGATCTACCGGTCGCCTTTTTTTCCAACGAAAGAAAAGGAGACATCATTTCGAGAATGACCAACGATCTGATGGAAATTGAATTCAGTGTAATAGGTACGCTCGAGGCCTTGCTCAAGTCGCCTATCATGATCCTCATATCGCTGTTGACTTTGTTCATCATCAGCTGGAAACTGACTATTTTCTCTTTGCTCTTTTTGCCAGTGAGTGGTTACATGATCGCGCGTATTGCAAAGAGTTTGAAGAATGCCGCAGGCCGCGGTAAGAGTAGTCTCGGAGATTTGATCTCTATCATTGAAGAAACGCTTTCAGGTATTCGAATACTCAAAGTCTTTAATGCGGAAAAACAGTTCAAACAGAAGTTTGACAGGATGAATGATTTCTATTTCAAACTGATGCATCGCTTGTACAGACGTGAGTATCTGAGCTCACCTGTGAGCGAGTTCATTGCTCTTATGGTGATCGCCATTTTGCTTTACGTAGGTGGTAAAATTGTGATCTCCGGTGAAATGGGAGGAGAGATGTTGATCGGTTACCTCGTGGTGTTTTCACAGATCATTCAGCCTGCAAAGGCGTTCAGTGATGCAATATTTAAAATAAACAAAGGTGCTGCATCTCTTGATCGTATCAATGAGATTCTTGACGCACCCGTGACGGTGTTCGATTCACATAATGCGAAACCGATCAGCGAATTCAACGATAAGATCGAATTCAGAAATATAAGATTCGGATATTATGGTGACGATGTGATCAAGGGAATATCCTTTACTATAAAAAAGGGTGAAACTGTGGCACTTGTCGGACCCTCCGGGAGCGGAAAAAGTACGTTGGCTTCCTTGCTTGCCAGATTCTATGACCCGACAAGTGGGGAAGTAGTTATCGATGGTTTATCCCTGCGTGATGGAAAGATCAATGACATTAGAAAGCTCATGGGATTTGTAGCGCAGGATTCTGTTCTCTTCAATGATAGTGTGAAGAACAATATTGCTTTGGGCGCCACAGGCATCAACATGGAAAGAATTGTGAAAAGTGCACGTATCGCGAATGCCGAAGAATTCATTGAAAATCTCTCAGGCAAATACGATTTCAATATTGGTGATGGAGGAAATAAATTGAGTGGTGGACAGAAGCAAAGGCTTGCCATTGCACGTGCTATTTTTAAAAACCCACCGATACTTATTCTAGATGAAGCAACATCGGCTTTGGACACGCACAGTGAAAAACTTGTGCAGGAGGCGATCTTCAAGTTGATGGAAAATAGAACTTCCCTCGTGATTGCACATCGATTGAGTACAATCAAACGTGCGGATAATATAATAGTCATTCAGGATGGAATGATTGCGGAGCAGGGAACCCATGATCAATTGATCGATCATGGAGGTGTGTACAAAAGTCTGGTGGATATGCAGAAATTCAGCTGATCACCTGAGTACTGTTATCGTTCCGCGACAATGCTTCTCGTCAAGAACATCGGCATTGTTGAAGTCGATAGCTTTTACATGATAAATGTAAATTCCATCCGGAACATAATAATCGAATATTTCCCCGGTCCAAACTGCTTCTGTATCTTTTGTGGTGAACACTTCGTCACCCCATCTGTTGTAGATGGTCATCCGATAATCTTTGATACCATGTGCAATGACCTTAAACACGTCGTTGATACCATCGCCATCCGGTGTAAATGAATTCGGAATATATAATGTGACGCAATCACCTGACACAAGAACGTCATCAGTGGCAATACATCCCAATAAACTTGCCTCCAACGTATAAATGTTTTTACCTGAAGGCTCACTGATCTCAAGCAATGCGGTAGAACTCACCTCCGAATTATTATATGTCCATCTCAAACTTCCTTCACCGGTGCCTTCAATTTCGATGATACTGAAGCAGTCGCTTTTGATATCCGGCCCGGCGTCAACGATGGGCAAAGGCAGAAACATTACAGCGACTGATGCTGTTGCAGAGCAATTGCCCGTAGTGGCCGTGACGTCATAAACGCCTCCCACAGTAACATTGGTGATAGCTGATGTGCTGCCATTTGACCAAAACAGTGTATTGAAAATTCCTGTTGCTGTTAAATCAATCGATTCTCCGACGCATGCGCTATCACGAGAAGCCGTTACTGAAACGGAAGCGGTATTGTTGATCGATACAACTATTGTGTTTGAATAAGCCGGACAAAGTCCTGATTGTTCTGAGTAGAATTTGTATTGTCCGGATACTATAACAATGTATGTGTTGCTAGTGGCTCCCGGAATTGGAATATTATTGAAATACCATTGAAAAGAACCAGTGGAATTGCCTTGTATGACAAAGTTGCTGTCACATACAACTACATCCGTACCGGGGATAATGACTACTTGTACTGTGTTCAAATTGGTTACATCAATGGTATTAGATGTGCGCGGACATAGCGCGCTTGTAGTGCGAACAGCGTAAGTACCCGGAGTCGTCGCGATGTATTGCTGGTCGGTAGCGCCGGGAATGTTTACTCCATTGTTTTGCCAGACATATGGACCAACACCGGATGCGGAAAGAGTGACAGATTCTCCTATACAAATTGCTGTAGGACCGTTGGCCGTGATCTCAGGTATTTCAGTTATTATGACCTCGATATAATCAGGAATGGAATAATTGTAGGTGCCACACGAATTGATTACTTCGATAGTTGCTGCAAAATTTCCAGCGTTGTTGTAGCATATTCCCGATGGATTCTGAATAGTCGAAGTCGCAGTTTGCGAACCCGCAAATTGCCAGTTCCAGGAGGTCGAAGGCGGCGTGCTGAGATCCGTGAAATCAATACAATCGCCTTCACAGATGATTTGAAGTGAACTTGCAAAATCAATGGTTACATTCACCAATGTCAAGTTGATCTGATTAGACGTTGTTCCGCAAAATCCAGCTTGCTCTGAATAGAAATGATACTCTCCTCCGATGGTAGCGATGTAATTGCTTGCAATTGCGCCGGCAATAGGATTGCCGTTCAGAAACCATTGAAATGAGCCGGCGGATGTCCCTTCCAATGTGTACGAATCTTCACATATAACAATATCCGTGTTGGGATTTATACTAACCGGAATATGACTAAGTGTAGATACACTGATCTGGTTGGATGATTGAGGACAATTGGCATTGGTGGTGATCAAAGTGTAGATCCCTGCACTACTAGCTACATATTGCGATGCTGTTGCACCCGGTATGTTTATTCCGTTATTCTGCCAGTTAAAGGGTGCAGTCGCAGTGGTAGAAAGTGTTACCATTTCATCTGCACACAATTGGGTGGGCCCAGCGGCAGTAATTACGGGAATTTCATTGCTCAGAACATGTATATAATTGGGAATGGTCAACGAGTATGGCCCGCAGGAATTGATAACCGTCATCGTAACATCATAATCACCCACGTTGTTGTAGCAAACGCCTACAGGATTTTGGACAAATGATGTTCCACCTTGGGCGCCAGTAAATTGCCAACTCCACGCGGTAGGATTCGGGGCGCTCGTTCCAGTGAAGTCGATACAGTCGCCGGCACAAATCGTTTGAAGGGTACTCTGCAAATTCATGCTCACCACAAGTGCGGAGTTACTGGTTCCCTGTGTGATGCTCGTCGAACACTTCACCAGCCAGGAAGTGCCGCCGTCGCAGGCACGCGCGGCTGTGCAGCCATTGTCATTGGTAGTAGCCGGGAGAGTTTCAAAAACAGTGTTGGCCGTGGTAAAGAACATATTGACCGGCGCGCATCCTTGTGTGGCAGCGGATGTGATATTGACAGGCATCTGGCCAGCACCCCAGATGACAGCATCCTGCACCTGACCACTACCATTGGTGAGTACAAGTTGCTCGTTGTTGTTGGTGAATACGCCAACACTGCTTCCAGAGGTACACCCACATGTTGACCAATTCACGCTCACCGTGAATCCCGCAGCGTTGCTCCCAATTGTAAGGAATCCGTTGGGTTGTATAGTTGTACCTTGTGGAAATGTCACCATAAAATCTCCGTCTGAAATCACATAGCAGCTCAAATCAATTATCGATGAACACGTATTGTATAGCTCAACCCACTCTTCTGTATTTGGCGAATTGGACCCATCACTTGAACCGGGACCATTGATCATCACTTCATTGATTACTACGCATTGCCCGGCACCGATCATGGTGCTGAAGGTGAATAACAGCAAGGCAACGCTTTGAAGTAATTTGTATCTGTTGAATATTTTGCTCTCGTTCATCAAATAATTCCGGGCTTCACTTTTCCAATTGCAGCCGGCAAATGTCTTACTGTTTGACGCCATAAACGAATTTTTTGTTGCACGGTTAAGCCCGCACTCGACAGAATGTTTGTTTATAGCAAGAATTCCTTTCGGAAATTGTGACTAAATATGCTTTGCGTGATCCTGTGATGGTTTGATAAACATGTGTGCCCAGATGCTTCTGGACAATCTGAATAGATATGGAAATGCAACAATGGAAACGATGATTCCCGTTGCCAGAAATGTAATCGGATGGGTCAGAAAGCCGAATCGAATCCATCCAAACGCA
>JAYTMF010000231.1:0-2318 GCA_043728755.1 Flavobacteriales bacterium | reverse complement strand
CGCGTTAAAGATATCCAGATTGAAGGTTGCAAGGTGTTGGAAGCGGATGCTTCTGCTGTTGTTTCTGTTCAGGTAACTCGCGCATCTATGGCTGATGCTACAGCTGCTGCTGCTGTCGCTGCCGGTGATAAAAAGAAATAATCATTCACAGTCGGGCTTCATCCCTAAAGCCTGAATAATTGTTATGAAATACCTTATCGTGGGATTGGGCAATATCGGAAACGAATACGCCAACACCCGTCATAACATAGGATTTATTACATTGGACGCCCTGGCCAGGGCGTCCAATGTTGTTTTTACTAGCGACAGGTATGCCGACAGAGTAGAACTCAGGCACAAAGGCCGAACCTTTATTCTGATCAAACCCAACACCTTCATGAATTTGAGCGGCAATGCGGTGCGCTATTGGTTGCAAATGGAAAAGATCCCTCTTGAAAATTTACTTGTTATTACCGATGATCTCGCGCTACCCTTCGGCAAACTGCGTATGAGGGCGCAAGGAAGCGATGGAGGACACAATGGCCTGAAGCATATCAATGAAATTCTCGCTACTCCCAATTACGCGCGTTTGAGATTCGGAATAAGTTCTGTTTTTTCCAAAGGTCAGCAAGTCGATTACGTATTGAGTGAATGGAGTGATGACGAAAAAAAATCACTCATAGAACCAGTGGAAGAAGCGTGCAAAGCCATTCTGAGCTTTGGTCTTATTGGCATCACCAAAACAATGAATCAAGTCAACACGAAGAAAGATTGATCCAACATTACTCAATTCGGAAGTATGCGATCAAACAGGTTTTCAATTCTATTCCTTAATTCACTCTGACCGGATTTCCTTTTTTTGACGTCGCTTTTCCAATCCAGTTTCCCCAGCTTCAAGTGCAGCATGTCCGACTTTGAGCCTATTACTCTTTCGAATTGAACTTCCTCCTTCGTCCTTGTTGAAATTTTTTCCACTTGTCTTTCCACTAAAGAATTTGCATAAGTACCTTCGATTTTCTCGGTGGCCATTCTGGTTAAATAAGACCATGCGGACATCTCATTGCTTGCCTCGGAAGGCATATCGTGTGAGGGTTGATGTACGAGTGTCATTTTAGGAAAGACAATGGAAATATTCGGCTGTTGTTGCGCAAGTAATTCCCCAACATCTTTGGTATTCATCCTTGTGGGAATCACGAATGCGCGCATGACATTCGCTTCCGATGATTCCGGAATCGCTGCAATTTCCGGTTCCTGTTTCACCTTCTTCACGCTATCATGTGGTGAAGAAGCAACGGAAACCAATTCGTTCGGTACTATGAGATTACCAGATGCTGTAATTTTAATGACACGCTGCGGTGGGGTTAATGCCCATTCTGCTTTAGAACCACTGCCATAAAAATTCATCCAGAAAAGAACAGCAACAACTGCAGCTGCTGATGCCATACCGACATAAATTCTTCTTAGCGAAATCACCAAGGTCTCCTTCCTCTTCAACGCCGATTTATCAGGATAAGAAATCGATGGCGCTGCCAATTTCATCTTGGACAACATTGCGCGCTCGCGGAGTAGACCATCATCAGAAGCCAACAATGCATCGAGTTGGCTTTGCTCATTCACGCTGATCGTCCCATCTTGTTCAGCAAATATCAAGGACTGTGCGACTGTCAAGTTTGCTTCTGCTGCCCTTCGCAAGGAGTCTTTGCCTTCAAAAGAAACGCGCTCCGGCTTGAGTTTTATTTGTTGGTAGCGTTTACTTTCCGACCTGAGTGATTCGTCTGACTTCAATTTCAACTCAAGTGCTGCGACCTGCTCATCATTCAGATCTCCTTCGTGAAAAGCGACGGGGAGCATTTCATCATCCGACAAGTCCAACCGTTCCTCGAAACGCAACCGAGCCTTATCCGGAAATTCAATATTCCCGGCCTTTAGAAAAACATGCGCATACTTGTTTTTCGCAGATGCAATGAACGGATACGCTGCTTCCAGCGTTAGCAACAGCTTGTCCTCTGACTCGCTCAACAATCCTTCAGCGTTCTTGGCAAGTAACTCTTCCATCTCATCTGCGGAAATCGGTAATTCTTGCTTTTTCAGGCTTTGTTTGTCGGGGAAGTTTTCGGATTTAACTGACGGCCAATCTTCGCTTATATACCGCATCGCATCCAGTTCACTGGCGAGCCCAGGATGTAGCAACAAAAATGCAGCAAGTTCCTTTTCCATCTCGGATGAGAGATTGTTCTCGAGATGATCGAGAAAGAACGCTTCATAATTGTTTCTGTTGATTCTCATTTTTGCTAAATCACATATTCCACTTTCACAATGTATTCTTTCAGCGCAACCCT
>JAYTMF010000230.1:0-6065 GCA_043728755.1 Flavobacteriales bacterium | reverse complement strand
GCGCGAGCGCATGCTAGTGAAACGCCGAGGATAGAGTTCGCTCCGAGAATTGCTTTATTGTCAGTGCCATCTAGCGCGCACATCACCCTATCGATCATCACCTGATCGAAAACAGAAGCACCGAGAAGTTCATCACTCAATGTTGTATTGACATTCTGCACAGCCTTCATCACGCCTTTGCCCATGTAGATTCCTTTGTCGTGATCGCGTAGCTCAACAGCCTCATGCGCTCCGGTGCTTGCTCCGCTTGGAACAGCCGCACGTCCAACATGCCCTGAATCTGTAAACACTTCAACTTCGATGGTTGGATTGCCTCTTGAATCGAGGATTTGTCGTGCATGAATCTTTGCGATTATGGCCATAAATATTTTAATGTATTACTGATTATTACTCTGTGTTGATTGATCACATGGGGCCCACCATCATTGCACCATTGCTTTTTTACCCACGGTGATATTGTTCACGAACTGATCAAAAAGGTAACGCGAATCATGAGGACCCGCGCTCGCTTCAGGATGATATTGTACAGAGAAAACATTTCTGCTCTTGAGTCGAATGCCGGCGATAGTGTTATCGTTGAGATGAAGGTGCGTCACCTCGATGTCATCATGCCCTTGCACCGATTCATGCGAAACTACAAAGCCGTGATTCTGACTGGTAATCTCGCTCTTTCCAGTCAATAAATTCTTCACCGGATGATTGATGCCACGGTGACCGTTGAACATTTTCTCTGTCTTCAATCCTTGTGATAAAGCAATCAATTGATGACCGAGACAAATTCCAAACGAAGGGATATCCGTTTCGATGAGTTGCTTAACTAAAGCTATTGTTCGCGGCATGGCCGAGGGATCACCGGGACCGTTCCCGTACATGATTCCATCCGGTTCAAAAGCAAGTATTTCTTCTTTGGTAGCATCGAGTGGAAAGACCTTCATGAAGCAATTGCGTTCACTTAGGCAACGGAGAATATTGCGTTTCACGCCAAAATCCATCACTGCCACTCTGTGCGTAGCTTGTGGATCGCCAAATTCATATGCCGTTGTGCATGCCACTTTACTGCTCAACTCCAAACCATCCATTGACGGCACTTTCCGGAGTTTTCCTGCCAATGAATTCACATCGAGATCCTCAGAAGAAATAATGCAATTCATGGCGCCAGCCTGACGAATATGCCGCACCAATGCGCGCGTATCGATCTCACAAATTCCGGCAACACCATCACGAATCAGCAATTCCTGCAAGGTGCCTGACCCTCCGACTCGGCTGGCGACATCCGAGAATTTTTTAATGATGACACCAGAAACTTTGCAGGAATCGGATTCGACCTCATTCTCCTTGATTCCATAATTACCTATGTGCGACGCCGCCATTACAAGTGTTTGTCCATAATAACTGGGATCGGTAAAGACTTCCTGATATCCGGTCATGGCAGTGTTGAAGGCTATTTCGCCTGTTGCCGTGCCGACCACTCCACAAGATTTACCGTAAAAAACAGTGCCGTCATTCAATAGCAGCACAGCTGGAAGGTTTTCGCGTGTCATTTTTGCGCAAAACTAACCTTGTCTATTCAATATACAATTCATGTTTTTAAACATGTTTTAAAGAGCCAACATCTCTAAACGCATGACCATCAAAATCCATAGTCCTCTATAAGCTCAATCATTTCCTCCAATACCTGTTGAAAAACTTGTTCATTAGAGTGGTTTGTTCACCAAGCCACTGTGCGTACCTTTGCCACTCTACGAATTCGAAAAGAAGAGCGATCTCATGAAAAAAAGCCTATTGAATATTGTTGTCCTATTTGCTTTGATACTGGTATTGAGTTCATGCAAACGCAGAAAAGAGGCATGTGCCGCATACAACAGGGTCGAAATGACTCAGGAGAAATAAACACTATACGTATTGAAATGTGACTTCCTGAACAATATCAGGATGTAAACTCTTGGCTACAGGACAAGTTTTTGCCGCGTTTTCCAATATCGCTTTTTCTCTTTCCGTATAATTCATTCCTTCAATTTTTAAAGCGATGATGATGTGACTGACTCTGCGAGGATCGGCAGCCATCACTTTTTCAATTTCTGCTTCTACATTTCCAAGAATAATTCCCTTTGAATCAGCAGCAATTCCCATGAGGGTGATCATGCATGTGGCCAAAGATGTGCAAAGCAAATCAGTTGGAGAGAAAGCTTCGCCTTTGCCTTTATTATCAGGTGGTGCATCCGTTCTTAAAGTATTGCCACTTTTCAGATGTGTGGCTTCGTTGCGAAGGCTTCCCTGATACACCACTTTCATTCCTGGTTTGAACATATTTGATTTGAATTTGCGGCTAAAATAAAAATACATCCATGTGAATTGAGGGCTCCAAACAGGTAATGTTGGATTGGAAAAGTGATCGATTTTAAATGATAAAGATGAAAAACGCAACAAGCGATGGATAATTGAGATGGTAAAACACGGAGAATTGGAGGCCTGGAGATGACGCTGTCGCAATTGATGCGGGTGATCATGAGGTGGTTTAGCACGGAGCAACAGAAGCACGGAGAGGTATGGGCAACGCGAAGTTGGGCACTACTATAATTGTTCTACCAATGTGATTTCTAAAACTGGGCAATGTTTGAAAAATCATACCGTGGTCAATGCCGATGGACACAAGTGTTTCGTTCAATCTGGAGAAGCAAAGATTGGACTATTACACTTGTCCAATCGGTATTACTTATTTTATGTGATTGATGATGATCTCTGTTTGTAAGAGTGGTGTATCATAAAAGGAAAAAACATGATTAACTTTGAATCCGAATGAGAAGAGGAGTTTTATCCATTCTATGTGTGTTGTTTTTCACTTCGGTATTTGCACAGCAAATACCTGAAGATGATATCATTTTGTTTAGAAAGCAACGATACGGTGGACTCAATCTCAACACCAATGGGTACGGAGCGAACCTTACACTTGGAAAGTATCAGGGAGCTTACAAACTTTGGCTTTTCAATGCCGATTTATTATTCGTAAAGCATGAGAAGGAAACCAAGACCTGGAATCCGGTGAATGATCCCAATGCAAGACCTTATTTCTACGGCAAGCAAAATAATTTCTACACGCTGCGCACAGGGTTCGGAAAGAAAATAGTCGTTACAGAAAAGCTGAGGAAGAAAAACGGAGTACAGGTGAGTTATGCGTGGCAAGCTGGACCTGTCTTTGGCTTTACGAAGCCGATCTATCTTGAGATCATTTACGTGAGCGACACACCGAATTCTCAACCCTATTTGGAAATTGAAAAGTTTGATCCCGATCGCCATTACATTGACAATATCTACGGTAGGGCGAGTGGATTTCGTGGCTTCGATGAGTTGCGCATTCAACCGGGAGCGTTCTTCAAATTTGCTTTCAGCTTTGAATACAGCAATGAAAAAGACAGATTGAAAGGAATCGAAACGGGTGTTGCAGTCGACGCTTTCGCCCGAAGAATTCCGATCATGGCGATCTACACACAAGACAGCACCAATCCAAAGAATCATCAATTGTTCCTTTCGTTGTACATCAACTTTTTCTTTGGAACCAAATACGATCAGAAGTGAGTTCACCTACACTAGAAATTATACAACCGATACAGCGCGTGCCGAAACCCAAATGGCTTCGCGTGAAATTACCTACAGGAGAGAACTACAAAAAAGTTCGCGGGCTAGTGGATGAACATCAGCTCCACACCATTTGCGAAAGCGGCAATTGTCCGAATATGGGCGAATGTTGGGGCGAAGGAACTGCAACATTTATGATCCTTGGAAATATCTGCACGCGTTCATGTGGATTTTGTGCAGTTGCTACCGGAAGGCCGTTGGAAGCTGATCCTTTTGAACCCGTGCGTGTTGCAAAATCGATTAAACTCATGCAGGTAAAACATGCGGTTATCACATCTGTGGATCGCGATGACTTGCAAGATGGTGGTTCACAAATTTGGTTTGAAACGGTTGCTGCCGTTCGACGCATTTCTGTGGGAACGACCATGGAGACGCTCATTCCCGACTTTGCCGGTAAGTGGGAAAATATGCAACGCATTATCGATGTGGCTCCCGAAATTGTTTCTCACAATCTTGAAACCGTTCGTCGACTGACCAAAGAAGTAAGAATCCAGGCGAAGTATGACCGCAGTCTTGAAGTATTGCTGCGATTGAAGCAAGGCGGAATGCGAACCAAAAGCGGAGTTATGCTTGGTCTTGGCGAAACTGAAACAGAAGTACTGGAAACCATTGACGACCTTGCCTCAGTAGGTGTTGATGTACTTACACTCGGACAATACCTTCAGCCTACTCCGAAACATTTACCGGTTAAAGAATTTATAACACCGGAAAAATTTGCTGAGTACAAGGATATTGCATTGGCAAAAGGATTCAGGTATGTCGAAAGTGGTCCGTTGGTGCGGTCGTCCTATCATGCAGAAAAACATCTTTTCTGATTTTCACTATATGTTTTTCATTGCACGCAAGATTGAAAAATCATTCCTCTCCTCCTATCATAATTTAGCGTTGTAATTTTCTGACTTCTATGAAAAAGAAACGCATTGCCATCAACGGTTTTGGAAGAATTGGTCGCACGCTATCGCGCATTTTAATGAGCGATGAAAGATTTGAGATCGTCGCCATCAATGATATTTCCGACTTGAAAACATTGGCGCATCTTTTCAAATACGATTCTGTTCATGGAAAAAATCCTATGAAGATTTCTACGAAAGACAACATGTTGATTGCTGACGAAAATTCTATTCCGTTTTCACAAAAAAAACATCCATCTGAAATCGATTGGAAAATATTTCAGCCGGATGTTGTTGTTGAATGTTCCGGGTTCTTCAAAAAGCGCAGTGAATTGGATCACCACATCACCAATGGTGCAGGCAAAGTTCTCTTGAGTGTTCCGCCGGATGATGACAAGATTAAAACAATTGTGCTTGGCGTGAATGATCACTTGATGTCTACAGATGACAAAATCATTTCCAATGCATCATGCACAACCAACAACGCTGCACCAATGATATTTGTACTGGACAAGATTTGTGGAATTGAAAGTTGTTACATCACCACAGTACATAGCTATACCGGCGATCAGCGATTGCACGACGCACCGCATAAAGATCTGAGGAGAAGTCGAGCGGCAGCGGTGTCGATTATACCCACTACAACAGGCGCTGCAAAAGCACTTACGAAAGTTTTTCCTCATCTCCAAAATCAAATGGGTGGCGCTGGAGTGCGCGTTCCTGTTCCTGATGGTTCACTTACGGATATTACATGTACCGTAAAAAATCCGTTGACCATTGAAGAAATCAATCACGCATTTCAAATTGCTTCACAAGATTATCTTAAAGACATCCTTGAATATACCGAAGACCCGATTGTTTCTGTAGATGTCATCGGCAATCCACATTCATGTGTCTTCGATGCACAACTCACGTCTGTCATTGGCAGGATGGTGAAAGTGGTGGGGTGGTATGACAATGAGTTTGGGTATTCGAGCAGGCTTCGCGACTTGCTCCTCCTAATGTGATTTTTTGAGGTTCTTCGCCGAATTCAGTGGGTATTATTAGCTTTGTATCATGGAAAGCGAAAAAATATTTGGATTAGCGTTGGGTTTAATTGTCCCATGGAAAGTATCGAAAGTAGAGTTAAAGAACGCGTCATCTGTTCAGAAGCAAGAGTTGCATCTTTTTTTGGATTACCCTCGTCCTCATAAGTTCAAAGTTGCAATTGAAGGTGTTGATCAAGAGTGTGGAGTTTACGATCATGTCGAACGTTCTTGGAAACATCTTAACTTTTTTCAACACGAATGCTACCTGCATGCATCTGTGCCAAGGGTAAAAACTAGTTCTGGCAAAATCATTACAGTTGACGTTCCATGGGCCAGACCACAGAGTGGATTTACACTGCTATTTGAAGCATTTTGCCTCACCTTACTTAAGTGCGGAATGAGTATGACAAAGGCAGGAGAGATAGTTGGCGAGAATGGAAAAAAGCTATGTAGAATACTGCGGCATTATATTGATAAGGCTCTTGTGGAGCAAGACCTGGAACCAATATCAAAA
>JAYTMF010000229.1:0-1207 GCA_043728755.1 Flavobacteriales bacterium | reverse complement strand
GAGCTTCAATTGCCGCAGGAACGCCTTGTGCCGCGGGTGCTTGCATAGCTGGTTTTACCTTTGCCATTTTTGCTTTTGCGGGTGCCGTTGTTGGCGCTGGAGCCGTTGCGCTTTGCGCGAATGAAGATGCGCCGAACGCAAGAGCGGCAACAGCCGTCAAAATAACTTTTTTCATAACAGTTTTAATTAATTAAAAAATGAGAAAATAGACCCTCCTGTAATTGGAAGCAGTGAATAGAACGGCGAAGGTATTGGGCGGGCGCGTTGAATTATCCGTTTTATGAATTCTTTAACAAAAAAGGAAGGAGCGCTCGATAGATTTACAGCCTTTTAAAAAGTTGTCAAATCTAAAAAGTCAATAATTGTGATTTGAGGGACCCCTCAGTATAAAACTGGTTTTGAGGCTTTTTTAAGTCAAATTTATCAAATTTTCGCGCAGAAAAAACCTAAACGTCGGTTGTCGTCGGTTGGGTTTGCGGTCATATCAAATTCGTTAATAATTCGATAGTGCTGTTGCAATTTTTCTTTAAAATTTGATTCCGAAAAAACCCACGATGGATAGTACGCATTGTCGCTCACGGCGGGCAAGATGCTGCGCGTAATGCGGTTTTCGCCGCTTGAAACGACGGGCGTTCGGTCGATAAAAAGGTACGGAATATCGGATTGTGCCAACTCTGAAAGGACGTCAAAAGGGTGTTCCATGCGTTGCAAAGCGTTTGACACGATGGCAATATTGGGGTGATAGCGGTCGATGGCTTCGGGAATTGTGGTTTCAAACTTTAGTTTATTGTTTTCAAACAAGCGTTTGCCCGTTTCGACGAAGCGCTCTTTTTCGACAACACACCAAATTAAATCGGCGGAATCAGGCAAAAACCAGCGATTTTGACGGTAAACATTGCCAAAAGCGCCACCTAAATCCAAGACTTTAAATTGTCCTTCGGTCTGATTCACGTGTTTGAGTGCCGCCACCAATTGGAAATTTTCGGAATAGTGTTTATATATTTTGCCATCCCGTTCAAACATTCCGTCGCCTTGCTGAACGGCGATGGCGGCGTCGGTGAAAGTTGCCAAAATACGGTCGCTATCGTAGCTATCGCATTGTTTTTCAGCGGTTTGCCAATTGTTGAAATAAGTGGTTTTTTTGAGTAAGCGTGTAATTAGTTCTGTGAACATCTTGTATTGAGTGATGGGTGAAAATAAGAACAAC
>JAYTMF010000228.1:0-2127 GCA_043728755.1 Flavobacteriales bacterium | reverse complement strand
GTTGCGCCCCAGTTGCACACTTCAGTCAGTGTTTCGCGGAAGATTGGTCCAATCACCAGATCCATATTATTCATTTCCGGTTTTGCCAAAACTTCTGTCACCATACTCTTGCTATCGAGTATGTCATAGACGTGAATAGTTGCTCTGAGACCTTCGCTTTGAAGGGAATCGATGGCCATCATAGCACCGCGATAAATTTGAAGTGCAACGTCGCGCATCATATTCTCACGCGATTCCATAGTGTCGTTATAGTTGACATAAAATGGCAGCATCAACGCAATGTCATAATTCTCTTCAAACACAGGGCCTTTGATGTTCAATGGTCGAACGGAAGAACCCGTCATTCCCGGCTCAACAGCCAAAGGATCGATGTTGGCAGGAATAAGAATGATGTCGCCGGCAAGTAAGCCGCTCTTCAGGCCCTCGTTGGCATTTTGTAAATCCTCAACTTTTACATTGTATTTCTTGGCGATTCCGAAAAGCGTTTCACCTTGAAGAACTGTATGAGTGCGTCGGTCCAAAGGAATTTCCTTCGGCTTCTCGAGTCTGATGGGTATCCTCAATGACTGACCTTTCTTGACTCCATGATCCGACCCCGGATTGGCGACAATCAAATCATTGATGTCGATGTTATACTGATTGGCAATAGAAAACAATGTTTCCTTCCTTGCCACTTCGTGCAATAGAAACTTTCGCCCATTGTCTGCCGTCACTGAATGACCCTTTACATTGGATTTTTTCACGGGAACACGAACGACCGTCCCCAATTTGATACCGCTATCTGAGCCGGGATTTGCCGCCGTGATGTCATTGATATCACATTGATACAACTTTGACAAAGAATAAAGTGTTTGACCTTTAATCACCTCGTGCATATAATATGCGACACCACTTACTTCCTCCACACGAGTTGAAACTTGAGCAACAATGTTACTGGCGCTGAAAGCAATCATCCCGATGATGACAACGAAACGGATACGGAACTGAGAATTTTGCTTCTTCAAATTGAAATGCATTTTGGGAATTTTCTTCTAAAAATAATGCCACCGACAAATGTAATTGATGCTAAGGACGCACAATGTGTTGGATCGTGAAAATTGTCGGGACAGCCACCCGCTCACTCCCATTCTATGGTTGCAGGGGGTTTTGAACTGATGTCGTAGACGACTCGGTTGACACCTTTTACTTTATTGATAATATCATTGGATACTTTGGCGAGAAAATCGTGCGGCAACCTGCTCCAATCTGCTGTCATGCCATCAGTACTGCTCACCGCTCTCAATGCGATGGTTTGCTCATATGTTCTTTCATCTCCCATTACGCCAACGCTTTGGATGGGCAGCAAAATAGCTCCGGCCTGCCAGACCTTATCATACAAGTCATTCTCCTTCAAATTCCGTATCCAGATTTCATCGGCCTCTTGCAGCAACTTCACTTTATCCTCGGTAATATCACCAAGAATTCTGATCCCCAAACCGGGACCGGGGAATGGGTGTCTTCCGAGAATCTCCGCCGGAATTTCCAGAGCCTTACCAACGCGTCTTACCTCATCTTTGAATAACAAACGCAATGGCTCAATTACTTTGAGCTGCATATAGTCTGGTAATCCGCCAACATTGTGATGACTCTTGATAGTTTGCGATGGGCCACCACCCACAGAAACCGACTCAATAACATCTGGGTAAATAGTGCCCTGTCCCAACCACTTGGCATCTTTGTCACGCTTCGATTCTTCATCAAAAACCTCAATGAACGCCTTGCCAATTGCCTTTCGCTTTGCTTCCGGATCAGTAAGATGACGAAGTGCGTCCAAAAATTTTGCACCCGCCCTTACACCTTTCACATTCAATCCGAGTCCCTTATAACCTTCTAATACTTCCTCAAACTCATTCTTTCGCAGAAGACCATTGTCTACGAATATGCAATGCAGGTGTTTGCCAATTGCGCGATGAATGAGCATGGCAGCAACGGTTGAATCCACGCCGCCGCTTAAACCCATGATGACGGTATCATTTTGTAATTCAGTTTTTAGATTTGATATTGTTTCTTCCACGAATGAAAGTGGTGACCAGTCTCCTGTGCATCCGCAAATTTCATAGACAAAATTTTTCAGCATCGATGCACCAT
>JAYTMF010000227.1:0-3427 GCA_043728755.1 Flavobacteriales bacterium | reverse complement strand
TGAAATTTCCAAGATCGGACATCATATTCGGTGCTTGAGCAAATTCTGAAAGGACCACATCAGCGCCCAGCCAATTGATCCCATGAAATCTGAAGCGCGTGCTATCGCCTTGGGTGAGATCAAGAGAGTTCACGTTCCATTCGGCGCTTCCCCAATCCGATGCAGGACCAATCTTCGGACTTGTGATCGTACCTGAACCTAACGCACCGACGAGATCAGTTTCCAGCACAAGGTATTGCGACGCTTCATTGCCAACTACTTCAATAAGAGAATTGGGATGACCCTTTTGCATAAATAAAATAAATGGAACCGAGTCAGGTGCAGCAGTGATGTTTGTCGCACCAATATCCGTGAAGAAATTATTCACCTGCGGTAGCAATGAATTCCAGTAATCCTTTTGCGCCAGTTGCCAAGTGTAAACGAGCACGTATTGCTCATCCGGTATAGCATTCATCATATCGACAAATCCTTGCAATTGCCCTGCATCATTTTGCTGAAAAATAAAATATTTCTCCGCTCTGTTTCTGGCGTTTGCACTAGCCAGTGTGTTACCGAAATCGTGCGTAGGATTCAGTCCGTTGAAATTACTTTCCCAGGGTATAAAGGTGGAGCTATCCAGCACGGCGACCATCAATGCCGGTGTATCGAAACCGAATCCTCCATATTCCAGTACATTAAGATTCAACTGATACCTTGTTGCCAAAGCTTGGAAAGTGGTATTGGCAGAACCATAGACTTCACACTTTAGATGTGCCAATGTTGGATTGAAAGTCCATAGTCTTGAAGCTTCGTTATATGCGAGATTGCTATGCTGATCTTCTCTGAATTGAAAGAAATGTTGCTGGCCCCATCCATTCTCGTTGGAAATGTATTGAAAACTGCTTAGATGCCAGTGATACGGATTTACAGGACTCGTGCTATCCGCGCTTGCTCTCCAGAAAACAACCATGCTATCCGTCATTGCGAAAGGCAGTGACCATTCAATCACACCGCCCGATTGCGTCACAAAATGCGTTTGCAACATGGGAGAATTGAATGCATCGGTGGTATCGGCCTGCACGATGTAAGTGCGTGAAGATTCAAAAGCAAAACCCGTTGAGGATTTCAGTATCGGTTGAGAATTGGATACGACCTCAAATGGATATGGGACCACAGGAAACAGATCACCGGAAGTGATCACGAGCGATTTTCCGAGGACGACATTGTTCGAAGCGTCGTTGAGTTCGGGAACAATATTTAGCGGATAATCGACAAGTACATCGAAACGATTATCACCGGCAGCGATATCCACATTATTCAATACAGTGAAAGCAATTGTATCACGGTTGAGAATTCTATCGGCAATGATTACATAGGCAGAATCGACGCCATTGGGATAGTGGCGAATGAGCTCAATGCCCACTGGATCATTGGTGGCCTTTCCGAGATTCTCAACGATCACGTTGACTTGAAAAGAAACTTGCGATGCTGTTATATCTGCAGGTTCAAAATAAATTTCGGTGGCAGAAATACTGAAGTCAGGCTTTTCTCTAGGATGCAATTTCACTGCCGGATCGCCATGAAGCGCAAAAGTGTACGCAGTATTGGCGCGGTAAAAATCGTCGGCTACCTGAAAACTTTCCACCGCTTTGTTCATGCAGTAACCAATGCTTTTGCCATAGTTGTTGACGAATATTTCGCGGTAAAAATTTTCAGTATACAAATTGAGATAAACCGGAACACCTAGATCGCTTTTCGCAAGAAATCCGATCACGCCGCGATCGGGAACGAGAACGAATTGCTCGCTCGCACTTTGCGCTTCACCGAGATGAATATTTCCGGTATAGCAAGAGTTTCCGATGAGCAACGGATATTTCCCTTGGTTGCTGTAGCTCTGCGGTGAGTCAATATTCTGATCAAAACCACTGCTGCTTGCGTGTCCGAAAAAAGTCATCATGGAAACACCTTGGTTGATGAGCAGTTGTATAGAATCAGAAACATTCATTTGAATGGGATCAGATGTATTTTTAAAGAAGGAATAAACCCTCGCCCCCATGCTGGTATCTGCAGCAATACTCTTGTACGCGTTGAGGTAACCTCTGAATAAATTCTGCTCATAGTCGATGGTACCGCCACCAAAATGCAAAATGTTTTTTTGCCATAAATCCGGAAGTTGTGATTCGTGTTCGATCACTTTGTTGAGATACTCCAGTACTTCATTTATATTTTTGGCAGCAAGCCTGCCCGTGGGAATGGCCGGTTGAAAAAGCGTACCGTTCAAACCTGCTGTAAACAATACATCACTACCGGGATAGCCCCATGTCGGCACCAAATTCCTCGCATATTTTTCAGGATCATTTCGCGCACCGATTGTTGCACTGAAGTTGGCTTCATGAATACTTTTTCCCATTATGAACATGTGCGCCGGAGGTTCGCTCCATGAATCCAGAAGATCCTTACAAAACCTTCGGATCGCGAGTGGATTTTTCCATATTCCGTATGCATACTGCATGTACAATTCCTCAACGTTCACGACCAATGAAGTCGAAGTATTTGTATTGCGCCATGAGCCATAATTCAATGCCGCAGACCATAGTATTGGATGCGTGATGATGACAAACGCATTCTGTAATTCATTGTTTACATAATCAGTAAAAAATCCGGATTGAGTGACAGGGGCAATGCTGAGCAAACTGGCAACGTTGTTTCCGTTCATCATCCACAATTTTCTTTGCTCCTGCCCATTCAAAGGCACGATGGCCTTCCACAAACCATCCTGAAGAAACATCTGAATTTCTGCGAACGCATTTTCATCTGTGATAAATAATCTGGGGTTGGACGAATTGAAAGCCGACACTTCGATCATTGCAAAATTTTCATTGGCTGGATTGTCCAGAGAGAAATAAAAAGACGCGCTGTTTTGAAAGTCAAAGTTGTGCGGATAAGCCATTTCCACATAACTAACGGCATGGAAATCCGTCGCTACATTCAAGTCATCAATACTTCTATGTGTGATGGCCGTTTGGGTTGCGCCTAGTTGTGAAGGTGCCATCTGAAAAGTAAAATGATTCAACTGATGACCGTAGTAAGCAGAATCCACCACCACTTGAAGGGGGCTTCCCCAGCCTACTTGTAGATGGTGATTGGGAAATCCGATCGCGAGCGAAGCACTGGCAGAAATACAATTTACTACCGCTTGCGGCGCATCGGTTCCCGTGTATGCACCTGATGACAACAAACTGGTGACATGGATGCCGCCCTTCGGAAATCTCGGCGCGAACCAGCCTTCAGCAACATCGTAAGTAGGAAGTGAGATACCGTTAATGTCTTGTTTTCCTATAAGGTATTCTCCATGAAACTCCTGAGACGAGATCACTTCGCAATAATTTCTCGGCGTGAAATCGGAAAAATTATTGAGTGTGCCAATTGACGTTCGCAAACCCAACTC
>JAYTMF010000226.1:0-1770 GCA_043728755.1 Flavobacteriales bacterium | reverse complement strand
TTTCTGACTGTGTGCTGGAGCGTTTTCATACTTGAAGAGTTTTTGGGCTATCATCTGAAAATTTACGGACTACGACCTAGAACTTTTGATGGTATCATTGGTGTTTTTAGCATTCACTTTTTGCACAGTGATTGGGCGCATATAGGACAAAACTCATTGGGCATACTTGTACTCAACACTTTTCTTTTCTATTTCTATCGGCAAATCTCTATCAAGGTATTCGTCCTGATCTTTTTTGTTTCACCATTGCTGTTGTGGCTTGTGGGCCGCCCAAGCAATCACATTGGTGCAAGCGTTCTGTTGTATGGTGAGTTTGCCTTTTTGTTTATCAGTGGAATCATACGAAACAACCCGCTTTTGATGCGTGTCTCTTTAGTTGTTATATTATATTACGGATCACTCGTATGGTATCTTTTCCCCGTGGATGCTCGCGTTTCATGGGAGGGACATGCATGCGGATTTCTGGCAGGCGCAGCTTTGGCATACATCTATCGTCGGCAAGGTCCACAAAGAAAAATATATCAATTTGAGATAGAACCGGAACTTCCCGACGATGAGAATGCCTACTGGAAAATTCCCACGGAAAATGACCATTCAGCTGACAAGACATCAAACACCGTGACGGTGCGATATCATTTTAAACCACAGGATCAAAAGTCTGAAGTGTTAGAAAAATAATTGTCAATCCTAAATTGAAATGAGAGTTCAGATCGTTGATGGGACAACTGAGTTCACCACATTTCTGCCAATGCTCTTGTAGAAGTAACCAATCTCTTTCAGCTTATCTAGGTCGTAAAGATTGCGCCCATCAAAAATAACTTTTGCCTTGAGCAAGGAAGACATTTTATCGAAATCGGGATTTCTGAACGCGCTCCATTCAGTGCATATCAATAAGGCATCAGCGCCTTCGAGTGCGTTGTATTGGTCGGTAGCATACTGAATGGGATAACCTTTTTGTAGCTGTACGTTGGCCATAGCTTCCGGATCGAAAGCGATGATCTTCGCGCCTGCCTGAAGCAAATGCTCAATCATGTAAAGGGCCGGGGCTTCGCGGATATCGTCGGTGTCAGGTTTGAAAGCCAGACCCCACAAAGCAATGGTGACATTCGAAAGGCTGCCTCCGAAATAGTCGAGTATGGAGCCAAGCAACACGGTCTTCTGGCGCTCGTTTACTTTCATCACACTTTTCAAAATTTTGAATTCATAGTTGTGTGACATACCGCTGTGGTATAGCGCCTGAACGTCTTTCGGGAAGCAACTTCCACCATAGCCGATTCCGGGGAAAAGAAACCGCTTACCAATTCGGGTGTCTGTGCCGATTCCAATTCGCACAGCATCGACATCGGCACCCACTTTCTCGCAGAAATTCGCAATCTCATTCATGAAAGAGATCTTGGTAGCAAGAAATGCATTAGCGGCATATTTCGTCAACTCGGCACTTCTTTCATCCATGAAAATAATTGGATTTCCCTGACGTGTGAACGGCTTGTACAATTCTTCCATTTTTTTACGTGCGCGTACGCTTGAAGTACCTATCACCACGCGATCAGGTTTCATGAAATCATCCACAGCGAATCCTTCCCGCAGAAATTCCGGATTGCTCACAACATCAAAAGGAACACTTGTGTTGGCTGCAATGGCGGCTTGCACTTTCTCTGCGGTACCCACCGGCACAGTGCTTTTGTCTACAATGATTTTATATTCTTTGATGATCTTGCTGAGGTCGTCGGCCACTTTAAGGATGTAACTGAGATCTGCGCTTCCGTCTTC